>NZ_PSVQ01000029.1:0-46494 GCF_002932395.1 Rathayibacter sp. AY1D9 | reverse complement strand
GGCGGAGGAGAGGCGGAGCAGGAGCATGGGTGCTCGGGAGGGGCGGAGCGGGGGCGGGAGGGGAGGGGAGGGGACCGGGCTGGGGAGCGCGGAGCGCCGGGGAGCCCGTCGGGCCCGCACGGCGCGGGCGGCGGCGGCGTCCGGACGGCACAACGAACGGCCGGTCGGGACGGCGCTAGACAACCATCGACCACCGACACCGGTTCCGCAATCCGCCGAGGGGATGACTCCCCCGGCCCGCGGCCGCCGGGACGCGCGGAGGACGCGCAGGAGACGTGTCGGCGGCGGCTCCTACACTTCCAGGATGCGCATCGCCACCTGGAACGTGAACTCCATCCGGGCCCGCACCGGCCGCGTCGTCGACTGGCTCGTGCGCGAGGACGTGGACGTCCTCGCCATGCAGGAGCTCAAGTGCAAGCCCGAGCAGTTCCCGCACGAGGCCTTCGCCGACGCCGGCTACCACGTCGAGATGGTCGGGCTCAGCCAGTGGAACGGCGTCGGCATCGCCTCGCGCCTGCCGATGGACGACGTGCAGATCGGCTTCCCGGGCATGCCCGGCTTCGCGAAGGAGGCGGCGGCCGACGGCTCCTTCCCGCTCGAGGCCCGCGCGATCGGCGCCACGGTCGATGGCGTGCGCGTCTGGAGCCTCTACGTCCCGAACGGCCGCGCGGTCGACGACCCGCACTACCTCTACAAGCTCGAGTGGCTCGCGGCCCTCGAGGCGAGCACCCGCGAGTGGCTGGCCGCCGAGCCCGACCTGCCGCTCGCCCTGGTCGGCGACTGGAACGTCGCGCCGCTCGACAGCGACGTGGGCGACCCGAGCCTCGGCCCCGGATCCACGCACGTCTCGATCCCCGAGCGCGCCGCCTTCGCCGCCTTCGAGGACGCGGGCCTGCGCGACGTCGTCCGCCCGCTCGTGCCCGAGGGCTACACCTACTGGGACTACAAGCAGCTCCGCTTCCCGCGCAACGAGGGGCTGCGGATCGACTTCGTGCTCGGCTCCCCCGCGTTCGGCGAGCTCGTCACCGGCGCCTCGATCCACCGCGACGAGCGCAAGGGCGACGCCCCGAGCGACCACGTCCCGGTGGTGGTCGATCTCGACCTGGAGACGACCCTCGACGACGACCGCCCGATGATCTTCTGAGCATGGCCTCGTCGAAGAAGAAGCGCGCGCGGGCCCAGGCCACCTCGGCCGGCGCCTCCCGCCCCGCCGCCCGACCCGCGACGGCACGCCCTGCGACGGCGCGCCCTGCGACCGCCCGTCCCGGAGCCGCGCACGACGAGTTCCGATCCGACGCCTACCGCTCGGTGGGCGAGATCATCGCCGCCGGGAAGCCGCGCCGGCGCCGCTGGGACCTCGTGCTCTCGATCCTCGGCTGCCTCGCCCTCGGCCTGCTCACGATCGTGCTCGGCTACCTCGCCGCGATCCTCTCGGTCTTCCCCGCGCAGTGCGAGGGCCAGAACTTCGCCTGCGACTTCGACCGGATCGACTGGGGCGTCTCGATCGCGCTGATCGGGCCGCCCGCGCTGACGCTGATCGCCGTGGCCGTGACGGTCGTGCGCTACCTCGTGGGCCGCCGCGCGTTCCTCGTGCCGGTCATCGGGTTCGTGCTCTGCATCGCCACCGCGTTCCTCGCCTCCTCGCTCGTGACGAGCTCGATCCCCGGGTCGGCGCTGGTCTAGCACCGACCCGGGGGCGCGTCAGCGGTCGGGCGGGCGGCGCTGGTCCAGCACCGACCCGGGGGCGCGTCAGCGGTCGGCGCGGTCAGCGCTGGTCCAGCACCGACCCGGGGCGCCGACCGCCGGCGAGGTCAGCCGCAGGCGGGCTCGTCGTTCAGCGTGACCGCGGTGGGGTTGATCATCGGGGTCACCCGCACGGTCTGGTCGCCGAAGCCGGAGGCGTCGCCGGCGCTGAACTGCACGTCGAACGTCTCGGACTGGCCGGGCGAGAGCTGCACGGCGACCTTCGAGACGGGACGGCCGAGGTCGTCGAGGCTCTCGGGTCCGTAGCCCGTGCCGTCGGCCCAGGCCGCGCTCGACACCGTGGTCCCGGGAGGGCCGTAGACGTAGATGTTGGTGACGAAGTCGCCCAGGGGGTACGCACCGCGCCCGCCGGCCGCGGCGACGTAGCCGGGCAGCGTCCGAGCGACCGCCTTCGAGATCGTGTTGGTCACGGTGACGGAGGTGGTGAAGACCGCGCCCGAGGCGGCGCACCGGCCCGCGCTCGACTGCGTGACCGCCGTGCTCAGGTAGTAGTCCATCTTCGAGCCGCCCGAGGCGTCCTGGAAGAACACTCCGGTGGTCGTGCCGTCGGTCGTCGTCTGCGGCAGGACCCCCGCGATCGGCGTGGGCGCGAGGAGCGCCTGCTCGTCGGCGTCGGAGCTGTAGGCGAGGATGCGGCTCTCGTCGACCGCCTTCACGATCGCCGGGAGCATCTTCGTCGGCTCCATCTCCCCGCCGAGGATCTTGCCCAGGACCGTCGCGCTCGCCTCCGAGAAGAACTCGTCGGTGCGCTCGGCCACGACCGACTCCGGGTAGCGGAAGTAGACCTCGTTGAGCAGGGTCGAGACGGTGTTCTCGCTCGTGAGGACCGTGCCGTCGGTGAGGGTCACGGGCCCGGTCGAGCCGAGGAGGTAGGAGAGGGCGACGGGGTCGATCGCGAGGACGCCGTCGATCCTCTGCTCGGGGAACTTTTGCGCCCAGAACTGCGAGGCGATCGAGGCGGCCGTCGGGAAGTCGGGGCGGCTGGTCGAGACGTTGAAGGTCGTCGCCATGTTCTCGCCGATGGTGTCGAGCGCGCTCTGGTCGACGGTGACGGGCGCCAGACCGCGGAAGTCGCCGCTGCCCAGCTGACGGCCGATCGATATCGCGCCGCCGTCGACGTCGAGCTGCATCACCGACGACGCGCCGCCGCCCAGAGCCTGCGACTCCGCCAGGTTCTGGAACATCACCAGGTAGTGGCGCGGACCGGACGCTCCGAGGGAGTCGGGGAGGATCGCGGTGAGCGGCTCGACCTGCTCCATCGCCGCGGTCGCGGTCGCCAGCTGCGGAGTGAAGGAGTCGAGGGCCGAGGCGACCTGCGGCACCAGCGGGCCGCGGTCGATGCCCTCGACGCGGGTCTGCGCCGCGTCGACGACCTCCTTGGCGACAGTGATCTTCTGCGACAGCTCGGTGATCGCCGCGAGGTCTACCCTGCCGTCGACGGGCTTGAGGATGTCGAGCGAGGTCGTGGAGAGCGGCGTGACGATCCGGCCGGAGACGTCGTCGGCGATCTCGGTCGCGGCGCGGACCGCGGACAGGTTCGGCCCGAGGACGGGCACCACCTCCATCACCCGCCACACCGGGTCCTCGGTCTCGTCGCGCGCCTCGCCGGTGAGGGTCGCGATCCGGCCCGCGGTCTCCTCCGCCCCGGAGGTGTCGAACGTCGTCAGCCTGTCCGTCACCTGCGACACCAGCGGGATCGCCTCGGTCAGCTTGTCGCGGACGGTCATCGCCTTGTCGTAGGTGCGCACGCCGAGGAGCACCGCGACGACGGCGCCGATCAGCAGGACCAGGAGGACGATCAGCGTGATCCAGAGGCCGCGACGGCGGCGCGGCCTGCCGCGGGCGGAGCGGTCGGCGGACGTGGTGGTGCTCATTCGAGAGAGCCTAAGCGACGGTCGGCGGAGTGCGACCGGGCCCGCGCCACCGGCCCCGTCCCAGGACGAGGGACACGCGACGCGGATGCGCGGGCCGTCCGGCGCCTCCGCCGGGCCCGAGCGGGAGCCGGGGATGCTGCTCCGCTCAGCCCAGCAGGAGGGACACCCCGATGAGCACGGGCACCGCGGCGACCGTGGTCACGAGGGCCGTGTCGCGGGCGACGGCGACGCCCCGGTCGTAGCGCGAGGCGAAGGTGAAGATGTTCTGCGCGGTCGGCAGCGCGGCGGTCACCGTCACCACGAAGAGGTGCTCGGAGTCGAGGTGGAACGCGAAGCGCCCCAGCAGCAGCGCGACCGCCGGCATCACCAGCGACTTGAGCACGGAGGCGACGACCACCTCGACCCGCGCCGGCCCCGCCTCCAGCGGCCGCTGCCCGCGCAGCGACATCCCGAAGGCGATCAGCACCAGCGGGATCGACGCGTTGCCGATGATCGAGAACGGCTGCAGCACGGGCGCGGGCAGCTCGACGCCGGTGAGGGCGACGACGAGGCCGAGGGCGGAGGCGATGATCATCGGATTCCGCAGCGGCTGCGTGAGGATCGCGCCGACCGAGGTCCGCCCGCTCGTCGAGACGTCGAGCAGCGTCAGGATCGTCGGCGCGAGGACGATCAGCTGCAGGAGGAGCGTCGGGGCCACCCACTGCGGATTGCCCAGCACGTAGATGGCGACCGGCAGCCCGATGTTGTTGGCGTTGACGTAGGAGGAGGCCGCGGTCCCGATCACCGTCTCCGGCAGCGGGCGGGGGAAGAGCAGCCGCGAGGCCAGCACGTAGAGCAGGGCGACGGTCAGCACCGTCAGGAGCGAGACGAGCAGGAACGAGGAGAAGAGGACGGAGACGTCGGCCCGCGACAGCACGGTGAACAGCAGCGCCGGCGTCGTGACGAAGAAGGCGATCCGCGACAGGATCAGCCGGCTCTCGGGCGGGACGATCCGGAACCGCGCGATCAGGTAGCCGACCGCGATGACGACCCCGATGATCGAGAAGCCGGTGAGCACGCCCTCCACGCCGCCGCCTCCCCGCCGCGGCCCGTCCGCTGTCGCGCCTCCACCCTAGGCAGTGGCCGGGCGTTGCAGCGCCGGCGGGACGCGCCTACGGTGTGCGGCATGCCGCATCTCGAGGTCCCCGGCGCGAGCCTCTACTGGGAGGCGGACGGCCACGCCTCCGCGCCCGCCCTGCTGCTCGTGCACGCGGGCATCGCCGACCTGCGGATGTGGGACCCGCTCGTCCCCGACCTCTCGCGCGACCGGCTGGTGGTCCGCTACGACGTCCGCGGCGCGGGCGGAACGAGCACGGAGGACGTGGAGTACGACCCGCGCCGGGACGCCCTGGACGTGCTCGACCACCTCGGGGTCGAGCGCGCGGTGGTCGTCGGCTGCTCGCGGGGCGGGACGCTCGCGCTCGACCTGGCGCTCGAGCATCCGGAGCGGGTGACCGGCCTGGTCGTGATCGCGCCGGGCCTGGCGGGCTTCGACTACCCCGCGCTGACGGCGGAGGAGGAGCGGCGCTTCGGGGAGGTCGAGGCGCTGGAGCTCGCGGGCGAGCGGGAGGCCGCGGCGATCGTCGAGGCGGAGCTCTGGGCCGTGGGTCCCGACCGCTCCGCGGACGACGTGGCTCCGGAGTTCCTCGCGCGGGTCCGGGAGCTCGCGCTCACGGGCGTCGGCCACGAGGCGGAGGCCCCCCGCCCGATCGATCCCTCCGGGCCGGCGGGCGAGCGGCTCGGGGAGATCGCCGTGCCGACCCTCGTCGTGGCGGGCGCGCACGACCTCTCCGAGTCGCTGCCGGTCTGCGAGCACCTCGCCGCCGAGGTGGGCGGTGCCGAGCTGCACGTGCTCGAGGACGCGGCGCACCTGCCCGGCCTCGAGCACCCCGAGGAGTTCCTCGCGGTGCTGCGGCCGTGGCTGGAGCGCCACGGGATCTGATCAGGCCACGGCGGCCAGGTCGAACGCCCAGTCCACGTAGAGCTCCGGCGGTTCGCCCTGCTCGACGAGGTCGATCCGGTCGAAGCCGGCCTCGACGCAGGTCGCGCCCGCGTCCAGGTCGCTCTCCGCCACGAAGGCGTGCACGAAGCGGGGCACGGGGAACGCCGCCGCCTCCTCGAGCAGCATCCGCACGGAGGCCGCGGTGATGCCGCGGGCGTGCGGAGCGATGCTCCACGCCGCCTCGTAGGCGACGACGCCGCGCGAGCAGCCGTACCAATAGCCGATGGAGCCGACGGAGAGTCCGTCCAGCTCGACCACGTAGAAGAACGCGTCGCCGTCCGCCCAACCGCGCAGGTAGCGGTCGTGGCGCACGAGGATCTCGCTCTCGCTCTCGAGTCCGCCGCCCGCGTGCGCGAGGGTGTCGCGCAGGACGGAGGCGTCCGCCTGCGGCCAGGGGAGCAGGCGGAGGTTCTCGGGGTGGTGGTCGATGCTGGCTGTTCTCTGGTCGCTTCCGGGTTCGGGTCCCGTCACGCGCTCCGATCCTCTCTCTCAGGATGGCTCGCCGATCGAGCGCGCCGCCAGGGTGTTCGGCGCGCCTGTCCGATCGGATGTCTCCGCACTCGGGATGCGGACACGGTGTCGCCCCATTTTCGACCCGATCAGGGGAGGGAAACGGAAGCGGTGAGGAATCTAGCCCCGGACGGGGGGTGGCACCTGCACAACACCTGGGCAGCCGCTGACCGCGGGGCCTCCGAGGGGCGGCGGAGACGTGCGCCCGCCCCCGCGAGATCGCCGCTTCGCTCCGCTGAGACGCAAGAAAAGCGCGCGCACGAGCCCATACGCTCGGAGTCGGAGCGCGTTCCGCTCCTGCAGCCCCGTATCACCAGCGTGAGGAGGATCACCATGTCGCAAGCCGTGCAGAGCACCGTCGTCGGAGAACCCGAGGTCGTCGAGGACCGCGTGGAGGAGTTCGCCGCCTGGCTCGACCTGAAGGCGGCCGCCGCCGGGCTGCAGCCGCTCCAGTCCCAGGACGGCTCGCTCGCCGATCCCGAGCGGCTCGAGGAGGCGCGCACCCTCGTCGAGCGGATCGTCGCCGGCGTCCGCACCCTCGCCCCCGCGTTCCCGCACGACGCCGCGTACCTCGACGCGCTGGTCGTCGACCTCGAGCGCTGGAGCGCCGGCGGACTCGGCCTGCCCGACTTCCTCGACTCGCTCACCGCGTTCCAGCCGCAGCTCGAGCGCGTCGACGGCCGCCGCCACCTCGTCGTCTTCCCCATGTACACCCAGAACGGCAGCCGCGACCGCCACGTCGAGGCCGTCCTCGTCGAGGTCGTCTGGCCGCGGTTCGTCGCCGAGCTGGAGGCCGGGGACTACTCCAACGCCCTCTTCGTGCCCGTGCGCTTCGTCGACTTCACCGCCGGCTACGACACCGACAGCGCTGTGCTGTTCCCCGAGACGGTCGCGATGCGCTCCGTCCCGTCCTTCACCTGGGGCGCGATCTTCGCCGACCGCGAGGCGGCCCGGTTCCGCCGCGTCGTCACGGAGGCGGCCCGGATCACCCGTCTCGAGCTCCCGGAGGACGCGCAGCGCCTGCTGGCCGACCAGCGCCTGGCGGAGGAGTCCTTCGTGATGTGGGACCTCATCCACGACCGCACCCACATGCGCGGCGACCTGCCGTTCGACCCGTTCATGATCAAGCAGCGGATGCCCTTCTTCCTCTACTCGCTGGAGGAGCTGCGGTGCGACCTCACCGCCTTCCGCGAGGCCGTCGCCATCGAGCGCCGCCTCGGCGCGCTCGACCGCCGCGACGACGAGGAGGAGGCGCTGGCCGAGCGCTCGCGCTTCGTGCAGTACGCGATCCTGTTCGACCGGCTCTTCCGCTTCCCGCTCACCGGGTCGCGGGTGCGCAACTACGACGGCCTCGGCGGCCAGCTGCTCTTCGCCTGGCTGCACCAGCACGGCGTCCTGCACTGGACCGACACCCGGCTGGCGTTCGAGTGGGACGGCGTCGCCGACGTGGTCGTCGCCCTCTCGGACGCGATCGACGAGCTCTACTGGCGATCGATCGACCGGCCGAAGACGGCGCACTGGCTGGCCGCGCACGAGCTGATCGCGGCCACTCTCGCTCCGCACCCCGCCTCCGCCTGGGCCCGCGGGCTCCCGGACGAGGTGCTGCTCGGCGCCCCGCGCGGGCTCACCGACGCGGTGCTGGACGACGAGTTCCCGCTGTCGATGTTCTACGAGGCCCTCGGGAAGAAGATGGGCGACGTCATCGCCTCGACCCGGGGCATCACCGGCCGGGACTGACGTCGCGCCCGGGAGGTGGCGGGGTGCGCTCCTCCGCCTCCCGGGGCCCCGTCCGACCGGCGTCCGTTAGCGTGGGGCGCATGCCCTCAGGTGACGGAGCCGCGGACCCGCTCGACGCGGGCTGGATCCGGCGAGCGCCGAGCCGGGCCGGATACGTGCGCGATGCGGTCACCGCGGGGATCCTGCTGGTGGCGACGATCGTCTCCGTCGCGCTGTACTCCTCGGCGGGCTTCCCGGACGCGGCGCACCCCGTCGTCAGCGCCCACTGGGCCGTCCTGATGACCCTTCCCCTCGCGCTGCGCCGCCGGTTCCCCGCGAGCGTGGCGGCCGGGCTCTCCGTCGTCTACGCGCTCGGGATCGTGCTCCAGGTGCCGGAGTCGCTCTTCGGCCAGATCTGCCTGTTCCTCGCGCTCTACACGGTCGGCGCGTGGGGCCGGAACCGGCGCACGGCGCTCGTCGTCCGAGTGGCGATCGCGGTCGGGATGCTGGGCTGGCTGCTCACCACCCTCGCCACGGGCGAGTACTTCGGCAGCTCCGTGCCGGTCGACGACTCCCCCGGCCTGCTCTCGCCCTACGCGGCGGAGTCGGCCCTCGCGGTCGTGTCGAACCTGCTCTACTTCGGCAGCGCCTACGTCTTCGGCGAGGCGTCGTGGCAGTCGGCCCGCCGGCTGGAGGCGCTCGAGACGCGCACGGCCGAGCTCGACGACGAGCGGGAGCGCTCCTCGCGGCAGGCCGTGTCCTCCGAGCGGCTGCGGATCGCGCGCGAGCTGCACGACGTGGTCGCGCACCACGTCAGCGTGATGGGCGTGCAGGCGGGAGCGGCGCGGCGGGTGCTGGCGCGGGATCCGGAGCGGGCGGCGGCATCGCTCAGCGCCATCGAGGGCGACGCGCGCTCGGCGATCGAGGAGCTGCACCGCATCCTGGTCGCGCTGCGCGCCGAGGACGCGGTCCCGAATCCGCTCACCGACGCCGCGTCCACCCGCGGGGTGGCCCAGCTCGAGGAGCTGGTCGCGGCGTCCAGCGGGTCGGGCCTGCCCACCGTCTTCCTCACCCTCGGCACGCCCCGCGAGATCCCC
The DNA here is from genome assembly GCF_002932395.1 of Rathayibacter sp. AY1D9. Taxonomy (NCBI): domain Bacteria; kingdom Bacillati; phylum Actinomycetota; class Actinomycetes; order Micrococcales; family Microbacteriaceae; genus Rathayibacter; species Rathayibacter sp. AY1D9. Next base: position 37,492 of record NZ_PSVQ01000029.1, on the reverse strand, counting down.
GCGACGGTGGGGCTCAGCCTCTACCGCATCGCGCAGGAGTCGCTCACGAACGTCCGCAAGCACGCGGGGCGCGGCGCGCACGCCGAGGTGCGCCTCCGCTACGCCCCCGACGCGGTCGAGCTCGAGATCGCCGACGACGGCGGGTCCGGCCCGCACCCGAGCGCTCCCGCCTCCTGCGGACTGGGGCACACCGGCATGAGCGAGCGCGCGGCCGCGGTCGGCGGCTGGATCGAGATGGGGCCGAGGGGCGCGGGCTACCTCGTGCACGCCCGGGTGCCGCTGTCCCCCGTCCGGGCGAGCGTGCCGGACGCCGGCGACCCGGTACCGTCGTCGGAGACGTCGCGGGGGCGTCAGGAGCGAGCGAGCGGGGGCCGCCCATGACCGAGCATGTGCGCGTGCTGCTCGTCGACGACCAGGAGCTCGTCCGCGTGGGCTTCCGCATCATCCTCGAGTCGGAGCCGGGGATCGAGGTGGTCGGCGAGGCCCGCACCGGGCTCGAGGCCCTGCAGCGCGCCTCCGAGCTGCGCCCCGACGTGATCTGCATGGACGTGCAGATGCCCGGCCTCGACGGCCTGGCCGCGACCCGCGAGATCGTGGCCGACCCGCGCCTGTGCTCGCGGGTGCTCATCCTCACCACCTTCGACCGCGACGACTACCTCTTCGAGGCGCTCTCGGCCGGCGCCAGCGGGTTCCTGCTCAAGAACGCGTCGCCGGAGGAGCTGGTCGAGGCCGTGCAGGTGGTCGCCCGCGGCGACGCGATGCTCGCCCCCGACGTCACCCGGCGCGTGATCGAGCGGTTCGCGTCCGTGCCCGAGCGCACGCCGACCGCCGCCGACCACCCCGGAGTGGCCGATCTGACGGACCGCGAGCGGGAGGTGCTCGTGCACCTGGCGCGGGGCTGGTCGAACGCCGAGATCGCGGCCGAGCTGTTCGTGGGCGAGGCGACCGTGAAGACGCACGTCTCGAAGATCCTGATGAAGCTCGGCGTGCGCGACCGGATCCAGGCGGTCGTGTTCGCCTACGAGCACGGGATCGCGGTGCCGGGGCGCCCCTGAGCGGTGGGCACCGTGGTGGACGGCTCGGAGGTGCTCGACGCCGGGGCGGTCAGCGCCGGGGCTGGCTCGAGGCCGGGCGCGGCGGGGTGCGGCGGACGAACTCCATCCGGATCTCCGGCACGATCTTCCGGTCGAGCACGACCGTCATGTAGCGGCCGTCGACGCGGGCGCCGATCGCGACCACGTCCGGATCGGTGTCCACGCGGTAGCCGCGCAGCGCCTCCCCGTCCACGATCACCGGGACGCCCCGCACGACGTCCTCGTCGCGGAGGGCGGCGGCGACCACCGGCATCCCGCCGCGGCGGCTGCGCACGCGGCCCGGGAAGGTGTTGCGGAGCACGTCGCCCATGTGGGCCGCGAGGCGGGACTCCAGGGGCCGGCTGCGCTCGGCGGGGATCGGCACGGAGGTGCGGACCGCCTCCCAGAGCACCGGGTACCGCATCCGCGTCACCTGGTCGACCATCCACGGCGGCAGGTGGTCGTTCTCGGCGCGCTCGATCGCGCGCTTCTGCTCGGGGGTCAGCGGGACGTGGTTGACGGGGTCGGCGCGGTTGCGCGGGTTCTTGTAGAACGAGTACGAGAGCGAGATCTCGACGAAGCGGCCGAGCGCCATCGTCTGCGCCGCGGCGAACTCCTCCAGCCTCGGCTGGGGCGCGAACGCGAGGACGGGATCGCCGAAGCGAGCCGCGATCTCGTCCACCCCGGGAGGGGCGGGCATGTCGCGGACAGCTCCCGTCGTGTCCATGCGCATACGTCAAGAGTGGCCTGCCTCCCAGCCGATACCAACTTCTTGACGGAGATCGGCTTTCGGGTCGTCGTCCGTTCACCTGCCCGAAACATGCGGGAGGCAGGAGGGGTGTCTCGGCGGGCGCCTCCGGGGCTCCTCCGGGCGGCGGGCTGCGAAGATGGAGGGATGAGCGCTCTGCACGATCCCGACGTCCGCGGCTTCGCCTCCGACAACTACTCCGGAGTGCACGACGAGGTCCTCGCCGCGATCGCCGCGGCCAACGGAGCGCACCAGATCGCCTACGGCGAGGACGTCTACACCGAGCGCCTGCAGGAGGCGTTCCGCCGCGAGTTCGGCGAGCAGGCCCAGGCCTTCCCCGTCTTCAACGGCACGGGCGCCAACGTCACCGGCCTGCAGTCGATGCTGCCGCGGTGGGGCGCCGTCGTCTCGGCGGGCACCGCGCACATCACCTCCGACGAGGGCGGAGCGCCGGAGAAGGTCGGCGGGATCAAGATCCTCACGGTCCCCACGCCCGACGGCAAGCTGACCCCGGCGCTGGTCGACCAGGAGGCGTGGGGCTTCGGCGACGAGCACCGCGCCCAGCCGCTCGTGGTCTCGATCACCCAGTCCTCCGAGCTCGGCACCGTCTACACCCCGGAGGAGGTGCGCGCGCTCGCCGACCACGCGCACGGCCTCGGCATGCGGCTGCACATGGACGGGGCGCGCATCGCGAACGCCGCGGCCGCCCTCGGCCTGCCCCTGCGCTCCTTCACGACCGACGCAGGCGTCGACGTGCTCTCGTTCGGCGGCACCAAGAACGGCATCCTGCTCGGCGAGGCGATCGTCGTGCTCGACCCGGCGGCCTCGACCGGGCTGACCTTCCTCCGCAAGACCAACATGCAGCTGTCCTCCAAGATGCGCTTCATCTCGGCGCAGCTGCTCGCCCTGCTCGGCGACGGCGGCGAGGAGGAGCCCCTGTGGCTCCGCTCGGCCCGGCACGCGAACGCCATGGCGGCGCGCCTGCGCTCGGGGCTCGAGGAGGCGATCGCCGCCGGCCGGATCACCGGGCTCGAGTTCACGCAGCAGACCCAGGCCAACGCGGTGTTCGCGACGCTGCCGCCCGGAGTCGCGGACCGGCTCCGCGCCGCCTACCGCTTCTACGACTGGAACCCGGCGACCGGCGAGGTCCGCTGGGTCTGCTCCTTCGACACGACGGAGGACGACATCGACGCGTTCACGGCCGCGATCGAGCGCGAGCTGGCCGCGTGAGGGCCCGCCTCCCGCGCCTGGCGACGGTCGGCGCCGCGCTCGCCGTTCTCGTCGCGCTGACGGGCTGCACGTCGGCCGAACGCTCGGACGTCGCGGCCACCCCGTCGGCGTCCGAGACCGCCGCTCCGACTCCCTCCGCGACTCCGACGCCCTCGCCCACGCCCACGGCCTCGACCCGCCTGGGCTGCGACTCCCTCCTCCCCGCCACGCGGGCGGCCTCGGCACTGGGGGTCTCCCGCAGCGCTCTCGAGGGCAGCCGCGAGGTGACGACGCGCTCCTCGGGCGAGCTGATCCGCGAGGCCGCGGAGGAGAACGGCGGAGTGCTCCGCTGCGCCTGGTACGACGAGGACGCCTCGATCACCGCGGCCGCGGTCGACGACGCCGCCGAGGCCTTCGCCGGCCGTCCGGGCCCGCGCCTCGAGACCGCCGTCGAGGCCTACGGCTCCTGCACCGACGGCAGCTGCGACCTGGACCTGCTCGCCGGCGCCACCTGGGTGACGCTGCAGCTGCGCGGCGCCCCCGCGGCCGTCGACCTCGCCGCGCTGGCGACCGGCACCGCCTCCGCCGCGCTCGGCACCCTCGACGAGCCGGTCACCGCGACGGCGCCCGTCTGCACCGAGGTCCTGACGGCCGAGCAGCTGTCCGGTGCCGCCGGTCTCGCGCAGGCGACCGCGGGGACGGGGACCGGGACGCCGACCACCGCGTCGGCCGCTGCCGCCGCCCGGGCCGGGTACGCCTCCTGCAGCTGGAGCGACGCCTCCAGCGCCGCCTACTCGGGCGTGACGGTCGACGCGCTCCCGAACGGCGACGACGGCTGGCGGAACCTCTCGCTGACCTCGGGCCTGGCGATCCCGCTCGAGCCGCTCGACGGCTTCGGCGAGAAGGCCCTCACCGGCTGCGCGGCGGGCGTCTGCGAGATCGACGCGCTCGCCGACGACGTGTGGTGGCGCGTGACCGTCACCGGCGACGCGGCGAAGGCCGAGGCCGTCGCCCGCGCCGTGCTCGCGAACGCCTGACCCGGGCACCCCGCTCCTCCTCCGCGAGCGGGTCAGCGCCAGTACTCGTACCAGGACGACTCGCGGCAGCCGAGGGACGCGTAGAGGCGGCGGGCGCCGACGTTCTCGGCGAGCACCTGGAGCCAGAAGCGCGCGACGCCCCGGCCGGACGCGTCCTCGAGGAGGGCGCGGATCACGGCGGAGGCGAGCCCGCGGCGCCGGGCGTCCGGCCGGGTCGCCAGCGCGAAGAGGCCGCCCCAGAGCTCGCCGTCCGGCGCCGTGACGAGCGCGAGGCGGCCGGTCGCGGCCGGGCCGTCCCCGTCGACGGCGAGCGCGTAGGAGGAGGGGCAGCCCGCGAGGATGCGCTCGGCGACCGCGCGCTCCTCCGCTCCACCGCGACCGTCCACCGACCACCAGAGGGCGAGCCAGTCCTCGTCGGGAGCCGGGGCGAGGCGGACGCGAGGCTGCGGCGCGGGCCTCGGCGGCACTGGCCTCGACGGCGCGGACCCCGACGTCGTGGACAGGGCGGCGAGCGCCTCCTGCACCGAACCCGTCAGCACGAGCGTCCGGTCGATCGGCGCGGCGCCCCGCTCGGCGAGCAGCCCGGTCAGACCGGCGGGGCTCGGCGGCCCGATCTGCACGAGGGGTGCGATCCCGTGCTCGCGGGCGAACGCCTCCGCCGTGTCGAGGGCCGCCTCCTGGTCGACGACGTCGCCGGACGCGAGCACCGAGTTCGCGCGCTTGGTGACCCCCGAGGAGGCGCGCAGCTCCCATGGGCCGAGGGGGCGCCGCACGAGCGCGGGCCAGGCGTCGGCGGCGAGGCGGTCGAGCAGGCGCGGATCCATCGGGCCACGGTAGCGGGAGCGGCGCCGGAGCCCTGTGGACGCCCCCGGAGACGACTCCGGCCCGCCGGATCCGCCGCGGACGAGCCGAGCGGGATCCTGCGGGCCGGAGGCCGTGGAGGGACGAGCCCTACATGTTGATCATGTGCCCCTTGAGGCCGTGGAAGCCCTCCTGCAGCGCCTCCGACAGCGTCGGGTGGGTGTGCACGTTGCGGGCCAGCTCGGTCGCGGTGAGGTCCCACTTCTGGGCGAGCGTGAGCTCGGGGAGCAGCTCCGAGACGTCCGGGCCGATCATGTGGGCGCCGAGGAGCTCGCCGTACTTCTTGCTCGCGATGAGCTTCACGAAGCCGGTGGGCTCGCCGAGGCCGTGGGCCTTGCCGTTCGCCATGAAGGGGAAGGTCGAGACGGTGATCTCGTGTCCCTCGTCCGTCGCCTGCTTCTCGGTGAGGCCGAAGGAGGCGATCTGCGGCTGGCAGAACGTCGCCCGCGGCATCATCCGGTAGTCGCCCAGGGTCTGGGTCTCGGCACCGGCGAGGGTCTCGGCGGCGACGACGCCCTGCGCCTCCGCGACGTGCGCGAGCTGCAGCTTCGCGGTGACGTCGCCGATGGCGTAGATGTGCGGCACGTTGGTGCGCATGTGGTCGTCGATCGCGATCGCGCCGCGCTCGGTGAGCTCGACGCCCGTCTTCTCGAGGCCGAAGCCCTCGGTGCGGGGGACCCAGCCGATCGACATGAGCACCTTGTCGACCTCGAGGGTCGACTGCGTGCCGTCCTTCGCGGTGTAGGTGACCGTGACGTAGCCGTCCTTGTCGACGACCGACTCGACCTTGGTCGAGGTCAGGATCTCGACGCCGAGCTTCTTGTACTGCTTCTGGATCTCCTTGGAGACGTCCGGGTCCTCGTTGGGGAGGGCGCGGTCCATGAACTCGATGATCGTCACGTCGACGCCGTAGTTCTTGAGGACGTAGGCGAACTCCATGCCGATCGCGCCCGCGCCCACGATGGCCATCGTGTCGGGGAGCTCGCGGGTCATGATCTGGGTCTCGTAGGTGACGACGTTCTCGGAGAGCTCGACGCCGGGGAGGAGGCGGACGCTCGCGCCGGTCGCGATGATCGCGTCGTCGAAGGTCAGCGACTCCGTGCCGCCCTTGCTCAGCTGCACGTCGAGGCCCTGCGGGCCGGTGAAGGAGCCGACGCCGTCGAACTCGGCGATCTTGTTCTTCTTCATCAGGAAGTGGACGCCCTTGGTGCGGCCGTCCGCGACCGAGCGGCTGCGGTCGAACGCCGCGCCGAAGTCGAACGAGACGTCGCCCGAGATGCCGAACTGCTTCGCCTGGGTGTGGAAGAGGTGGGCGAGCTCCGCGTTGCGCAGCAGCGCCTTGGACGGGATGCAGCCGACGTTGAGGCAGACACCGCCCCAGTACTGCTTCTCGACGACGGCGACGGACTTGCCGAGCTGGGCGGCGCGGATCGCGGCCACGTATCCGCCGGGGCCTGCCCCCAGGACGACGACGTCGAAGTGCTGGGCCATGGATGATCCTCCAGAGTCGTGGATGGTGGTGCGCGGGGTGACCACGCCGTCTCCCACCGTACCGTTCCGGGGCTCGGAGGCGGCCCGCTCCTCCGTGGGCGAACGCGCGTGCGGGCGCCTGCCGTGCGCGCGCGGGAATGCCCGCGGTGCGGGGACGGTTGGGCTCCACGGGCGACGGAGCCCCTCCCCCAGTCCCCCGCACGGAAGAAGCCCCGCGATGTCCGCCACCGCCTCCCGCACCGCCAGCACCAGCGCCCCGATCCTCGACGTCCTCGCGGAGCGCTGGAGCCCCCGCTCCTACGACGCGACCGCGACCGTCTCCGACGAGACCCTCGCGTCCCTCCTCGAGGCCGCGCGCTGGTCCCCGTCCGCCAGCAACTCGCAGCCGTGGCGCTTCATCGTCGCCCGCCGCGGAACCGACGGGTTCGACCGCATCGTCTCGACGCTCGCCGGCTTCAACGGCGCCTGGGCCGGCTCCGCCGCCGTCCTGGTCGTCGCGCTGGCCGAGACCGTCGACTCCGAGGGGAAGCCGCGCCCCTGGGCCGTCTACGACCTCGGCCAGTCGATCGCCCACCTCAGCGTCCAGGCGCACCACGAGGGCCTGCACGTGCACCAGATGGCCGGCTTCGACAAGGACGCCGTCCGCGCCGCGTTCGGCGTCGACGAGCGCTTCGACCCGGTGACGATCGCCGCGGTGGGAGTCGCGGCCGACGCCGACGCGCTGGCGAACGAGACCCTCCGCGAGCGCGAGACCGCGCCGCGCACCCGCCTGCCCCTCGAGGAGCTCGTGCTCGTCCAGGCGTAGCCCTCCGGCGGAAGGCCTCCCCCGTCTGCGGACCGGGGAGGCCTTCCGCGTCCCACCCCCTGTGTTACTCCCCGTGTCGGTCCCCGCTGTGCCGCCGGGAGCCTCTCCGTACGATCGGACGATCCGCCCGCCCGTCCCGCTGCCCGGAGAGACATGCCCGCCACCCCCGCCGCCCGCACGAGCCTGGCCTTCGACGCCGAGCTCGGCCAGTCGGCGTTCCCCGTGCGCTTCGAGGGGGTCGGCCGCACCTTCGCGCCCGGGTCCCCCGTGCTGACGGACGTGACGCTCGAGGCCGCCGCGGGCGAGGTCATCGCGATCCTCGGCCCGAGCGGCTGCGGCAAGTCGACGCTGCTGCGCATCGCGGCGGGCCTGGACACCGCCTCTGAGGGGTCCGTCCTCATCGACGGCGCCCCCGTCTCCGGCATCGACCCGCGCTGCGCGGTGGCGTTCCAGGAGCCGCGGCTGCTGCCCTGGCGGAGCATCGCCGACAACGTCGCGCTCGGCCTGCCGCGCGGCACCCCGCGCCCGGCCGCCCGCGCCGCCGTCGACGAGCTGCTCTCGCTGGTCGGCCTCACCGCGCACGCCCGCTCGCGGCCCCGCGAGGTGTCCGGAGGCATGGCCCAGCGCGCTTCCCTCGCCCGCGCCCTCGCCCGGAACCCCGGCGTGCTCCTCCTGGACGAGCCCTTCGGGGCGCTCGACGCGCTGACCCGCCTGCGGATGCAGGACCTGCTGCTCGACGTGCACGCGGCGGCTCCGGCGACGATCCTGCTCGTCACCCACGACGTCGACGAGGCCCTGCAGCTGGCCGACCGCATCGTGCTCCTCGGGCGCGACGAGCCCGGAGGCGTCTCGCGCATCCAGCGGATCGTCACCGTCCCCGGCGCGCGGCCCCGCGACCGCGGCTCGGCGGAGCTCGCCGAGCACCGGGCCGAGCTCCTCGCGGGGCTGGGCATCGAGCGGCACTGACCCCGGGCGGATCGACCCGCATCCCTCCACCCGGGCGGCACGGTCCGGGCGGCACGACCTCCCTCCCCAGCCGCCTCCTCCTCCCGCTCTCCACCGCACGAGCACCTCCCCGCACCGCCCCTCCCCCGCAGCGTCCACACTCGCTGTCACCGCATCCCCGAAGCCGAGGCCCCCATGTCGTTCACCAGCTCCCCGCTCACCCGCCGCACCGCTCTCGCCGGTCTGCTCACCGCCGCCGCCGTCCCGCTCCTCGCGGGCTGCGTGCAGGGCGAGGGCGGAGGAGGAGCGGCGGCCGCGACCGCCGACGCCGCCTCCGGAGGAACTCAGGGCGGCACGCTCACGCTCGACTTCGCGACGTACAACCCGCTGAGCCTGGTCATCAAGGAGAAGGGCTGGCTCGAGGCCGCCCTCGCCGAGCAGCAGGTCACCGTCGCCTGGGTGCAGTCGGCCGGCTCCAACAAGGCCAACGAGGCCCTGCGCGCCGGAGCGATCGACGTCGGCTCCACCGCCGGCTCCGCCGCGCTGCTCGCCCGCTCGAACGGCTCGCCGATCAAGACGATCGACATCTTCTCGCAGCCGGAGTGGTCGGCCCTCGTCGTCCCCGCCGGCTCGGCGATCACGTCGGTCGAGCAGCTCAAGGGCAAGCAGATCGCGGCCACCAAGGGCACCGACCCGTACTTCTTCCTGGTGCAGGCGCTCGAGGCCGCCGGGCTGGGCATCGGCGACGTGACGGTGCAGAACCTGCAGCACGCCGACGGCTGGGCGGCGCTGCAGAACGGCTCCGTCGACGCCTGGGCGGGCCTGGACCCGATCATGGCCGGCGCCGAGGCGGCCGGGGCGACCCTGCTCTACCGCAACGTCGACTTCAACTCCTACGGCCTGCTCAACGCGACCGAGAGCTTCCTCGCCGAGAAGCCGGACCTCGCGCAGACCGTCGTGAACGCGTACGAGCACGCCCGCGCCTGGGCGCTCGAGAACCAGGACGAGACGGCGAGCATCCTCGCCTCCGTCGCCGGCCTCGACGTGGCGGTGGCGACGACGGTCATCACCGAGCGCAGCAACCTCGACGTCGACAACGTCCCCGGCTCCGCGCAGACCGACGTGCTCGCCGTGATCGGCCCGATCTTCGTCGAGAACGGCGACGTCGCCTCGCAGCAGCAGGTCGACGACGCGCTCGAATCGCTGCTCGACGACACCTACGCCTCGGCGGCCGACCCGAGCGCCATCGGCGCCTGAGGGTCCGGCCCTCCGCCCCCGACCCCGTGATCCGAGGAGACCGACGATGACGATCCGCGACGACGACACCGCGACCGACGCCGATGTGCTGCGGCGGAGCGCGCTGTCCGCGCCGATGCCGGGTGAGCCCGGACTCGTGACGGCGGGCCCGTCGGTCGCGGCCTCCCAGCGCCGCCTCCGCGAGGACCGCTCCCACCCGCTCACCACGCGACGGTGGTTCGTGGTCGCGGGAGGCGCGATCCTGCCCGTGCTGCTGCTCGCCGCCTGGCAGATCGCGACGACGACCGGGATGGTCTCGGTGGCGGTCTTCCCCTCGCCCGCGATGGTCTGGGCGGCCGGCGTCGACCTCGCCCAGCGCGGCGACCTCGGCCAGGACGTCGCCATCTCGACGCAGCGGGTGCTCATCGGGTTCGCGCTCGGCTCGGCGCTCGGGCTCGTGGTCGGCGCGCTCTTCGGGCTCTCCCGCGTCTGGGAGGTCGTCCTCGGCCCGACCCTCGGCGCGATCCGGGCGGTCCCGTCGCTGGCCTGGGTCCCGCTGCTGCTGCTCTGGATGGGCATCGGCGAGGAGTCGAAGATCACGCTGATCACGATCGGCGCGTTCTTCCCCGTCTTCACCACGGTGGCCACGGCGCTCGGCCACGTCGACCGGCACCTCGTCGAGGCGGGCCGCGCCTTCGGCCTCTCGGGCGTCCGGCTCTTCACGACGGTGCAGCTGCCCGCGGTGATCCCCTCCGTGATCTCCGGGCTGCGCCTCGCGCTCGCCCAGTCGTGGCTGTTCCTGGTCGCCTCCGAGCTCATCGCCTCCTCGATGGGCCTCGGCTTCCGCCTCATCGACAGCCAGAACAACGGCCGGATCGACCGGGTGTTCCTGGCGATCGTCCTGCTGGCCGTGCTGGGCAAGCTCACCGATGCCGTCGTCGGCGTGTTCCAGCGCTACGCCGTGAGGAAGTGGGCGTGAGCGCCGGGGAGGGAGCTCCGAGCGTGAGCGGGACGATCGCCAACCTGCTCGACGAGCACCGCCGGTTCCCCCCGCCCGCAGCCTTCGCCGCGCAGGCGAACGCGGGCGCGGAGGAGTACTCGCGCGCCGCCGCCGATCCGGTCGCGTTCTGGGAGGAGGCCGCCCGCCGCCTCGAGTGGGCGGAGCCGTGGCACACCGCCCACAGCTGGGAGCCTGCCGCTCCGCTGCCCGACGGCTCGCTCTCGGTGCCGCGCACGACCTGGTTCGAGGGCGGACGGCTGAACGTGGCCGTCAACTGCGTCGACCGCCACGTGGACGCGGGACGCGGCGGGAAGACCGCCCTCCACTTCGAGGGCGAGCGCGGCGACCGGCGGTCGATCACCTACGCCGAGCTCCAGCGCGAGGTCTCCCGCGCCGCGAACGCGCTGACCGCGCTCGGGATCGGGAAGGGCGACCGCGTCGTCGTCTATCTCCCGGTGATCCCCGAGACCGTCGTCATCACGCTCGCGATCGCGCGGATCGGCGCGATCCACTCGCTCGTCTTCGGCGGCTTCTCCGCCGAGGCGGTGCGGTTCCGCGTGGAGGACACCGGCGCGAAGCTCCTGGTCACCACGGACGGGCAGTTCCGGCGCGGAGCGGCGGTGCCGGTCAAGGCGAGCGCCGACCGGGCGGTCGAGGGCGTCGCGTCGATCGAGCACGTCCTCGTCGTCCGCCGCACCGGTGAGACCGACGTCCCGTGGACCCCGGGCCGCGACGTCTGGTGGCACGAGCTGGTCGACGCGCAGAGCGACGTCCACGAGGCCGAGGCCTTCGACTCCGAGACGCCGCTGTTCATCATCTACACCTCCGGCACGACCGGGAAGCCCAAGGGACTGGTGCACACCAGCGGCGGCTACCTCACGCAGGCCTCCTGGACGCACTGGGCGGTGTTCGACGCGAAGCCGGACGACGTGCACTGGTGCACCGCCGACCTCGCCTGGGTCACCGCGCACACCTACGAGATCTACGGACCGCTCTCGAACGGGCTCACCCAGGTGATCTACGAGGGCACCCCGAGCACCCCGCACACCGCCCGGCACTTCGAGATCATCGAGCGGTACGGGGTGACCGTCTACTACACGGCGCCGACGCTGATCCGGACGCTGATGACCTGGTTCCCCGAGGGCGTGCCCGACCGGTACGACCTGTCGAGCCTGCGCCTGCTCGGCACCGTCGGCGAGTCCATCAACCCCGAGGCCTGGGTCTGGTTCCACGAGGCGATCGGCGGCGGACGCTGCCCGATCGTCGACACCTGGTGGCAGTCCGAGACCGGCGCCGCGGTGATGTGCCCGCTGCCGGGCGTCTCGACCCTCAAGCCGGGCTCGTCGCTCGGAGCCCTGCCCGGGCTCGGCGTCCTCGTGGTGGACGAGCACGGCGAGCGGGTGCCGAACGGCTCCGGCGGCTACCTCGTGGTCGACCGGACCGGGCCGGCGCTCGCCCGGACCGTGTGGGGCGACCCGGAGCGGTACCGCGACTCCTACTGGGCCCGCTACGCGTCCCAGGGGTGGTTCTTCTCCGGGGACGGCGCGAAGTACGACGCCGACGGCGACGTCTGGGTGCTCGGCCGCGTCGACGACGTCATCAACGTCTCCGGGCACCGCCTGTCCACGATCGAGATCGAGTCGGCACTCGTCGCCCATCCGGCCGTCGGCGAGGCCGGAGTCGTCGGAGTCGCCGACGCGACGACCGGCCAGGCCATCGCGGCGTTCGTCATCCCCTCCGACGAGGCCGTCGACCGCGCCGAGGAGGACCCGGCCTACTGGGCCGCGCTCGGCACGACGCTCTCGGCGCTCCTGCGCGACCACGTGGCGGTCGCGATCGGTCCGATCGCCAAGCCGCGCGACGTGGTGGTGGTGCCGGATCTGCCCAAGACCCGCTCCGGCAAGATCATGCGGCGGCTGCTCGGCGACATCCGCGACGGCCGCCCGCTCGGAGACGTGACGAGCCTCCAGGACGACACCGTCCCGGCGCGCATCGCCCGCATCGTCGCCGAGCGCGGGTAGGCGCCGCGCCAGTCGGACGCGGCGGGCGGACCCTGTTTCGGGGAGGCGTCGGGAGCCTGCGCGTCCGCGGCGAGGAGGGGCCGCCGGGGAGCATCCGGAGTAGCGTGAAGCCGTGCGCGACGTCCAACAGCAGATCATCTCCGAGCTCCACGTCTCCCCCGCCGTCGATCCGGCCGTCGAGGTCGAACGGCGCAGCGGATTCCTCGCCGACTACCTCCGCAGCACCGGCGCGAAGGGCCTCGTCCTCGGCATCAGCGGCGGCCAGGACTCGAGCCTCGCCGGGCGCCTCTGCCAGCTCGCGGTCGAGCAGGTCCGCGCGAGCGGCGGCGACGCCTCCTTCATCGCGGTCCGCCTGCCGTACAAGGTGCAGGCCGACGAGGAGGACGCCCAGCTCGCCCTCACGTTCATCCGCCCGGACCGCCAGGTCGTCTTCGACATCCACCAGGGCGTCGACGGCGTGGCCGCAGCATTCGGCGACGCGGTCGACGAGCCGATCAGCGACTTCGTGAAGGGCAACGTGAAGGCGCGGATGCGGATGATCGCGCAGTACGCGATCGCCGGCCAGGCCGGGATGCTCGTCGTCGGGACCGACCACGCAGCCGAGGCGGTCACCGGCTTCTTCACGAAGTACGGCGACGGCGGCGCCGACGTCCTCCCGCTCACCGGCCTCACCAAGCGGCAGGGGCGCTCGCTCCTCGAGCACCTGGACGCACCGGCCCGGCTCTACGAGAAGGCGCCGACCGCGGACCTGCTCGACGACAACCCCGGCCAGACCGACGAGACGAACCTCGGGCTCACCTACGCCGACCTCGACACGTACCTCGAGGGCGGCGAGGTCGACCGGGCCGTCGCCGAGGCGATCGAGGCGCGGTACGCCGCGACCGAGCACAAGCGCCAGGTGCCGCTGTCGATGTTCGACGACTGGTGGCGCTGAGCCGCCGCTGACCGCTTCCAGCGGCCGGCAGCTCAGGACCGCACGGGGCCCCGCTGAGGCGGGGCTTCCGTGCGTCCGGCGCGGAACCGATGCGAGGACCGGACCCGCCGCGGTATCAGGAGTCGGCGCGGGCGTTGTAGACGAGCACCTCGCCGGAGTCGACGGAGGCGCGGTAGGCGCGGAACACGTCGAGGGCCTCGTCGCGGAGCACGCCGTCGACGACCTCGATGCCGCGGGCCTCGAACTGCGCGGCCCAGTCCTCGCGCATCGGCCCCTCGTCGAAGGTGCTGATCTCCTCGAGCTCGGGGCCGGAGCCCGCGACGACCAGGCGGCGCACCCCCGACCACATCGTCGCTCCGTAGCACTGCACGCACGGGCGCCAGTTGACGACCAGGTCGTGCGCGGGGAGGCCCTCGCCGCCGAGGTCCCACGTGCCGAGCGCGGTCTGCGCGAGACCGAGCGCCGTCACCTCGGCGTGGCCGGACGAGACCCCGCTGCCGAGCACGACGTTCACTCCGACCGAGACGAGACGACCGGAGTCGCGCTCGACGACGATCGCCGCGAACGGGCCGCCGTTCCCCTCGCGGAAGTTGCGGTCGGCGAGCGCGTGCACGAGGGCCATCCGGTCCTCGAGGCTCGGGAGGACCTCGGGGACGTCGCGGAGGGCGTCACCGATCCAGGCGGGCAGGGCGATCTCGTAGCGGGTGGCGAGGCGGTCGATGTCCATGGGTCCTCCGGGAGACGGGGCGGGGCGGGGCGGCGGGCGGAGAGGGATGCGCGGCAGGCACGGCACAAATGACGCGCGGGCGGCGGCGGCCGTCGCCCCTCAGCCTCGCAGTGCCGAGCGCCGGAGACGGAATCGGCCCGGCGCGTCGACGCGGAGGTCAGGCGAGGAGGGCCTCGCCGAGCGCCGCGGCCTGCGCCGCCCAGAAGCGCTTCGCCACGCCGGTCCGGCGGAACAGGGCGTCGAAGCCGTGGAAGGCGCCCTCCACGATCTCGAGCCCGCACGGCACTCCGGCCGCGCGCAGGCGCTCGGCGTAGCGGACGTCCTCGTCGTGGAAGAGGTCGAGGCCGCCGACGCCGATCCAGGCCGGCGGGAGGCCCGTGAGGTCGTCGCGGCGGGCGGGGGCGGCGTAGGCCGTGACGCCGGGGCCGCCGGGCTCGCCGGCGAGGTAGGCGGTCCAGCCGAAGCGGTTGCTGCCCGGGGTCCAGACGCGGACTCCGCGCGGAGGAGGACCGGGCCGGGTGACGGTGCGGTCGTCGAGCATCGGGTAGACGAGCAGCTGGAACGCGGGCTGCGCTCCTCCGCGGTCGTGGGCGAGGAGGGTCGCACCCGCGGCGATGCCGCCGCCCGCGCTCGCGCCTCCGACGGCGATGCGCGCCGGGTCGACGCCGCGCTCCTGCGCGTGCTCGACGAGCCAGTCGAACGCGGCCAGCACGTCCTCGACGGCAGCCGGGGCCGGATGCGCGGGCGCGAGGCGGTAGTCGACGGAGACGACCGTGATGCCCAGGGTGCGGGCGAAGTCGATGCAGGACGCCTCGTCCTGGAGGTGGCTGCCGAGCACCATGCCGCCGCCGTGCACCCAGAGGAGCGCGGGAGCGGTACCGCGGAGGATGCGCGGCCGATAGCTGCGGGCCCGGACGGGAGCGGCTCCGGCGACGGGGATCTCGACGTCGTCGACCACGATGTCGGGCGGAGCCTCCCCTCCCTCGGCGGCGCGTCGCGTGGCGAGGCGCCGCAGTCGCGGGCCGAGGACGATCGGCGGGAGGAAGCGGCCGAGCGCGAGGTCGGGGTGGAAGAGGGGCGCCGTCGCGGCGGTGCGGGCTGACGCGGTCATGCGCGGGAGGCTACTCCTCACGGCCGTGCCGGCGCCCCTCCGCGGGACTACGGACGCACGAGGGTCTTGATCGCGCGGCGCTCGTCCATGGCGGCGTACGCCTCGGCGATCTCCTCGAGGGGCAGCTCGAGGTCGAAGACCAGACCGGGCTCGATCGCGCCGCTGAGCACGTCGGGCAGTAGCTCGGCCATGTAGCCGCGGACCGGCGCGACTCCGCCGTTGACGCCCACGTTCGAGCCGAACATCTGGCGGACGGGCAGCTCGGGGCCTCCATTGGGGACGCCGACGTAGCCGACCATGCCGCCGGGGCGGGCGGAGTCGAGGGCCTGCTGCATCGACTCCTTGGTGCCGACGCACTCGAGCACGCAGTCGGCGCCGATCCCGCCGGTCAGCTCGCGGACGCGCGCGACGCCCTCGTCGCCGCGGGTCTCGACGATGTGGGTCGCCCCGAAACGGCGGGCGAGGTTCTGCCGCGACTCGTGCCGCGACATCGCGATGATCGTGGTCGCGCCGAGGCGCTTGGCCGCCAGGACGGCGCAGAGGCCGACCGCGCCGTCGCCGACGACCGCGACGGTCGAGCCAGCGGTGACGCCGGCCGAGACCGCGGCGTGGTGGCCGGTCCCCATCACGTCGGCGAGGGTGAGCAGGCTGGGGATGAGCGCCGGGTCCGGATCGATGCCCACGCGGAAGAGTGTGCCGTCGGCGAGGGGCACGCGCACCTTCTCGCCCTGGGCGCCGTCCGCGAAGCCCTCCTCGCGGACCTCGGCGCCCCACCAGCCGCCGGTGAGGCACGAGGTGGAGACGCCGTTGGCGCAGTTCGCGCAGGTGCCGTCGCAGACGTAGAACGGAGCGATCACGAAGTCGCCGACCGCGACGTCGTGCACGTCGTCGCCGATCTCCTCGACGACGCCGACGAACTCGTGGCCGATGCGGTGCGCCTCCTTGGTGGGCGTGACGCCGCGGTAGGGCCACAGGTCCGAGCCGCAGACGCAGGCCGCGGTGACGCGGACGATCGCGTCGCGCCCCGTCGAGAGCTGCGGGTCGGGGACCTCCTCGAGTCGGATGTCGCGCTCGCCGTGGATGAGTGTTGCTCGCATGGGTGCTCCTGGTCGGGAGGGGGATGGGGTCGGCGTCCACGGTACGCCCGCGACCGGCCGCGGGCGCCGGAGAGGCGGGGGCTTGCACGAACGCGCGCCGACGCGGCCCAGGTGGAGAGCCGGGGCGCGGCCGGGGGCGGTCCGGCGCCGGGCGGGAGGCGTCCTGCCGGAACGGAGGGGCCCCGCAGCAGCCCTGCGCCGCGTCACGGCTGCGCCTCCGCCCAGCCGTCGCGCCCGATCACGACGTGCGCGAGGAACCGCAGGCCGCACGCCTCTGCCCCGTCGGCGATCGCCCGCGTCGCCGCACGGTCGGAGGGGAGCACCACGGCCTCGCCCGCGTGGCTGTGCGCCAGGCCGATGCCCGCCGCGCCGCGCGCCAGCACCTCGGCGAGCACGGCGGCGACGGGGATCTCGGCGTGCGCCGGGGCTCCGTCGGCCAGCGTCAGGACGTCGCGGACGGCTCCGGATTCGGCGAGCGCCACCGCCAGCACGGTCTCGACCGGCCGGGCGGCCAGCAGCGGAGCGACGAGCCCGGCCAGGCCGGCGGCGTCTGAGACGCGGGCGGCGCGCGAGGCGCGGTTCATCCTCCGCCGCAGCTCGAAGGAGGCGACCAGGCGGCAGGCGGCGACCTCACCGACTCCGCGGTGCCGCATCAGATCGGCCACCCCGGCCCGGGCGACGGCGTCGATGCCGCCGAAGCGCGCGAGGAGGCGCTGCGCGACGACGGTCGCGTTGGCGCCGCGGACGCCGGCCCCGATGAGCACGGCGAGGGTCTCGGCGTCGGTGAGCGCCTCCGGTCCGTAGGCGCGGAGGCGCTCCCTCGGCCTCTCCTCGGGAGGGAGGTCGGCCATGCGGGGGCCGGGCGTTTCGAAGGACATGCCGCCGACGATACGGAGCCCGCCGGACGCGCCGCCCGCGGATCCCGCCACTGTGGACGAGTACCGCCCGCGAGCGCCCTGTTGAGGGACCTCCCGTCACCGCCGGCGCGCTCCTTCCCGTCCCCCTGCGAGTACGCAGAAGTCGGACTCGCGACAGGGGCCGAGCACCCCGGTCAGTCCGACGCGGGCATCCCGGCCGTCACCGACAGGCTCTCGCCGTCCGGCGCCACGTCCACCAGCACCACGTCCCCGTCGCGCACCGTGCCGCCGAGCAGCGCCGTCGCCAGCTGGTCGTCGATCGCCCGCTGCATCAGCCGGCGCAGCGGCCGCGCGCCGTACTGCGGGTCGTAGCCGCGCTCGGCCAGCCACCCGCGGGCCGCGGGCGTCACCGCCAGGTCGAGCCGTCGCTCCGAGAGCCTCCTCGACAGCCGGTCGACGTACAGCGACACGATCTCGCCGAGCTCGGTGCGGTCGAGCGCGTCGAAGATCACGATGTCGTCGAGCCGGTTCACGAACTCGGGCTTGAAGGCCTGGCGCACCATCTGCTGGACCGCCTCCTCCTTCTGCGGCCGCGACAGCGCCGGGTCCACGAGGAACTGCGACCCCAGGTTGGAGGTGAGGATGAGGATCGTGTTGCGGAAGTCGACCGTCCGCCCCTGGCCGTCGGTGAGCCGGCCGTCGTCGAGCACCTGGAGCAGGACGTCGAACACCTCGGGGTGCGCCTTCTCGATCTCGTCGAGGAGCACCACCGAGTACGGGCGGCGGCGGACCGCCTCCGTGAGCTGGCCGCCCTGCTCGTAGCCGATGTAGCCGGGAGGGGCGCCGACCAGCCGCGAGACGGCGAACTTCTCGCCGTACTCCGACATGTCGATGCGGACCATCGCCTTCTCGTCGTCGAAGAGGTGGTCGGCGAGCGCCTTCGCCAGCTCGGTCTTGCCGACGCCGGTCGGCCCGAGGAAGAGGAAGGAGCCGGTCGGCCGGTCGGGGTCGGAGATGCCCGCGCGGGTGCGGCGCACCGCGTCCGCGACGGCCGACACCGCCTCGTCCTGGCCGATCAGTCGGCGGTGCAGCTCGGTCTCGAGGTGCAGCAGCTTCTCGGTCTCGCCCTGCAGGAGGCGCCCGACGGGGATCCCCGTCCAGGCGGCGATCACCGCGGCGATGTCGTCGGCCGTCACCTGCTCGTTGACCATGCGGCCCTCGGCCGGCTCCTCCTCCGCCTCGGCGGCCGCGAGCTCGCGCTCGATCACCGGGATGTCGCCGTAGAGCAGCTTCGACGCGCGCTCGAGCTTGCCCTCGCGCTGCGCCCGCTCGGCGGCGATCCGCAGGGCGTCGAGCCGGTTCTTGAGCTCGCCGACGCGGTTGAGGGAGGCGCGCTCGCGCTCCCAGCGCTCCTGCAGCTCCTCGAGCTGGGCGCCGCGGCGGGCCAGGTCCTCGCGCAGCTTCTCCAGCCGCGCCTTCGAGGCCTCGTCCTTCTCCTTCTTCAGCGCCAGCTCCTCGAGCCTCAGCCGGTCGACGGAGCGGCGCAGCTCGTCGATCTCGACGGGAGCGGAGTCGATCTCCATGCGCAGCCGCGACGCGGCCTCGTCGATCAGGTCGATCGCCTTGTCCGGCAGCTGGCGGGAGGTGATGTAGCGGTTCGAGAGCGACGCGGCGGCGACCAGGGCGGAATCGGCGATCGCCACCTTGTGGTGCGCCTCGTAGCGCTCCTTCAGCCCGCGGAGGATCGCCACGGTGTCCTCGACGGTCGGCTCGCCGACGAAGACCTGCTGGAAGCGGCGCTCGAGAGCGGCGTCCTTCTCGATGTACTGGCGGTACTCGTCGAGCGTCGTCGCGCCGATCATCCGCAGCTCGCCGCGCGCCAGCATGGGCTTGAGCATGTTCGCGGCCGCCACCGACCCCTCGCCGCCGCCCGCGCCCATCAGCGTGTGCAGCTCGTCGATGAAGGTGATGATCCGGCCGTCGGACTCCTCGATCTCCTGGAGCACGGCCTTCAGCCGCTCCTCGAACTCGCCGCGGTACTTCGCTCCGGCGATCAGGGCCGAGAGGTCGAGGCTGACGAGCTGCTTGCCCTTGAGGCTCTCGGCGACGTCGCCCGCGACGATCCGCTGGGCGAGCCCCTCGACGACGGCGGTCTTGCCGACGCCGGGCTCGCCGATGAGGACGGGGTTGTTCTTGGTGCGGCGCGTGAGCACCTGGCTGACGCGCCGGATCTCGGCGTCCCTCCCGATCACCGGGTCGAGCTTGCCGCTCGCCGCGATGGCGGTCAGGTTGACGCCGTACTGCTCGAGTGCGGACTTCTCGTCCTGCTGGGGCATCCGACCGGCCTGCATGATGGTGGTCTCCTCCGTGGCTCGAAAGTTGAGTTCGACGGACTCAACTTTACTCCCACGACGGCTCCGGCGGTCAGGCCGTCAGAAGATCGCTGTCGCGGCCCTGGAGCGTCTCGAGCGCGTTCCGGAGGATCGAGCGCAGCCGGAACTCGTCGATCCCGGTCAGCGCCGAGATCTCGGCCTGCGAGAAGCCGCCGGCCGCAGCCAGCAGCAGGAGCTCGCGGTCCGGGCAGTCGAGGGCGAGCAGGCCGCTGCCGAGCGGACGCCGGGCGAGCTCGTGCGCGGTGCCGAGGGTCTCGCAGAGGACCTCGAGCACCCACAGCACGGGCTCCGGCGAGCGGGCGCCCTCGCGGGAGCGGCGCCAGACGGCGGTGAAGACGTCGGTGCAGAGCCGGTCGCGGCCGGCCGGGTCGGCCTGGACCGTGCCGACGCACGCCGAGACGAGGCCGCCGAAGCGGTCGACGAGCTCTCCCAGAGCGGAGGCGTCCCCCGTGGCGGAGCGGGCCAGCAGACGGGCGGCGTCCTGCGTCAGCGGCGGACGCACCCGTCCTCCGGTCGCGTCCTCGCCTCCAGCACTCACAGGCCTCAGCGTGTCACCGACTCCGGGACGGCGGGACCAGTTGCGCGGAAGGGGGGTGACATGTAAGGAGCGGATCCGCTATCCGGCATCAGAGGCGCGGCCAGCGCGCGCGGGCGAAGCAGAAGAGCCCGTAGGCGATGAGCCCGACGGCGACGAAGCCGAGGAGGAGCACACCTGCCGGCAGCTCCACGAGCGACTTCAGCGCCTCGTCGAGCCCGCCCGCCTGCTCCGGATCATGGGTGACGGCGGCGACGATCAGCAGCACGCCGAGAGCGCCGAGGACCACGCCCTTGGCGACGTAGCCGGCGACGCCGAGCACGGTGACGACGGTGCCCGCCGTACCGCCCGGCTCCGCGACGTTCTCGAGGAACTTCCTGCTCGCTCCGCGGTACACGAAGACGCCGCCGACCGCGAGGACGGCCAGTCCCGCGATCACGAGCAGCACGACTCCGCCCGGCGCCGAGAGCACCTGCGCGCTCGCGCTCTCGGACGACTCGGACGAGCTCGACCCGCCGCCCGTCGCGAACTTCAGCGCCGTCACGCCGAGGGCGCCGTAGACGACGGCCTTGCCCGCCTCCTTCAGCCGGCTGCCCCAGGTCTTCAGGGCGCTCTCGCGCGGGCGGACGAGGAACGCCTCGAGCAGCCCCCAGAGCGCCAGGCCGAAGAGGCCGACCGTGCAGATCCAGAGGATCACCAGACCGCCGGGCTGCGCCGCGAGGGCGCCGAGAGCACCGCTCTGGTCGGCCTCGCCTCCGCCGCCGCGGGCCACGCCGAGCGCGATCACTCCGATCAGGAGGTGGACGAGGCCGTTCGCCGCGAAGCCGCCGCGGGCGAGGGTCCGCACCGCCCGCGAGTCCTGGATGTCGTCGGCGGTGCGCTGGGCGTCGGCGGTGCTCGGAGTGTTCACAGGGTGGACGCTACGCGTTTCCACACCCCCGCGCCCGGCGCTCCGCCGTTCGGAGGTGCTCCCGGAGCCGGTTCTCCACACCTTTCCACAGGGTTGTCCACAGCTGTGGAATCGCTGGAAGGACGAGCGGATCACACGTCGACGGCGCGGACGAGTCCGTCCTGCACGCCGCCCAGCCAGTCGTAGACGCTGCGGATCGCGGCCGCGCTCCCCTCCTCCGGGACGACGTCGTCGGTGTCGTCGATCCCCAGCCGCACGGCCAGAGCGAGCCGCATGTCGGTCAGTGCGCGGAGCCAGGCGATCGCCTGCGGCTCCTCGAGACGGACCGCGACCTCGCCCAGCCCCTCGAAGATCCGGCCGTGACTCGTGCCGTCGCCGGCGTCGAGGGCCGCCGTGACGGCGCGGGCGTCGTCCATCTTGCGGGCGGCGAGGTCCGGAGCGGTGAAGCGGCGGAACTCGTCGGCCGCCTCGGCGTCGTCGCGGTAGGCGTCGGGCAGGAGGCGCGCGAGCGCCGGATCGGAGCGGGCCTCCTCCGAGGACGCCCCGCGGTCGAGCAGCTCGAGCATCTCGCCGGCCAGGTGGCGGAGGATCCCGGCCTCCTCGCGGTCGAAGCGGGCGACGGCCGCTCCGGAGGAGTCGCGGCGGAACGCGCGCATCAGCCGAGTCCTCGGATGCCGCGAGCGGGGTGCTCTCCGGTCTCCGCGGCGGCCGGGAGCAGCGGGGCGCTCACGCGTCGGCCTTCTGCAGCGTCGCCCACAGGCCGTAGCCGTGCATCGCCTCCACGTGCCGCTCCATCTCCTCGCGGTTGCCGGTCGCGACGACCGCGCGCCCCTCGGTGTGCACCTGCAGCATCAGCCGCTCCGCCTCGGCCCGGCCGAAGCCGAAGTAGCTGCGGAAGACGTACGAGACGTACGACATCAGGTTGACCGGATCGTCCCAGACCAGCACGATCCACGGGACCTCGGCCGCCGAGCGGGTCGCCAGGCGCTCGTCCGCGCGCTCGATCGTGTCCGCCATCCCTCCAGCGTAGGCCGCAGCGCGGACGGACGCCCGGGCGCGCGGGCCGGAGCGTGCTGCCCGCAGCCCGCGAGTGCCCAGGAGTCGTCGCACTCGGCGCGAAGCCGCGAGGACGAGACCGCGAGAAGCCAGGAGTCGTCGCAGTCGAGCGCGAGTGCGACGACTCCTGGACGGTCGACGTAGAGTCGGCAGCAGCGGCGCCCGCCCTACGCCGACAGGCGCGGCAGGACCTCCCGGGCGAAGAAGTCGAGGTGGTCGAGGTCCTGCAGGTCCATGAACTGCAGGTAGACGCGCTCGCAGCCGGCCTCGCGGAGGGACTCGAGGCGGTCGACCGCCTCGTCGACGCCGCCGGCCACTCCGTGCTCGCGCAGCTCGGCGGGCTCGCGGCCGATCGCCGCGGCACGGCGCGTGAACTCCGCCTCGTCGCCTCCGCCGACCGCGATCAGCGCGACCGAGTGCACGAGCGACGAGGGCTCGCGCCCGATCGCCCGGCACGCCTCGTCGACGCGCTCGAAGGCCCCCGGGATCGCGTCGAACTCGGGGAAGGGCAGATTGAACTCGCTCGCGAACCGCGCCGCGAGCGCCGGGGTCCGCTTGGGGCCGCCGCCGCCGACGATGACCGGCAGCGGCAGGCGGGCGGGCTTGGGCAGGGCCGGGGAGTCGGTCAGCGTGTAGTGCTCGCCGGCGAAGGAGTAGCGCTCGCCGACCGGCGTCGACCACAGGCCGGTCACGATCTCGAGCTGCTCCTCGAGGAGGTCGAAGCGGCGCGGAGGGAAGGGGATGCCGTACGCGGCGTGCTCCTCCTCGAACCAGCCGGTGCCGAGGCCGAGCTCGGCACGGCCCCCGGACATCGCGTCGACCTGGGCGACCTGGATCGCGAGGATCCCCGGCGGCCGGTAGGTGACGGAGGAGACGAGGGTGCCGAGCGCGATCCGCTCGGTCTCGCGGGCGAGGCCGGCGAGTGTCGTCCACGCGTCGGACGGGCCCACGCCGGGGTCGCCGTCCCCCATCCGGAGGTAGTGGTCGGAGCGGAAGAAGCCGTCGTAGCCGAGGCTCTCGGCGGCCTGCGCGACGGCGAGGAGGTCCTCGTAGCTCGCGCCCTGCTGGGGTTCGGTGAACACTCTGAACTGCACGGGTCCAGCCTCCCGCACCGGGGCCGGGTCATGCCAGCCCGGCTCCCCCGGCCGGGGCCGCCGACGGGCCCCCGTGTACCGTGGACGGTTGCCGCCGACGAGAGGACCCCATGTCCGAGCACCCGTCCTCCCCGGACACCGCCCCCGCCACCGCGGGCACGACCGCCCCTCCGCACCGCCTCGCGCGGTGGGTCTTCTGGCCCGCCGCCGTCCTCACGCTGTCGATCGCGGCCTTCGCGATCCTCGCGCCCGACGCCGCGACCTCCGTGTTCTCGACGCTGCAGACCACCGTCGTCAACACGTTCAGCTGGTACTACGTTCTGATCGCCGCGGTCTTCGTGGCCTTCGCCATCTGGATGGGCGTGAGCCGCTTCGGCGACATCAAGCTCGGCGCCGACGACGACGAGCCCGAGTTCTCGATGCTCGCCTGGATCTCGCTCCTCTTCGCCGCCGGCATGGGCATCGGCCTCGTCTTCTACGGCGTCGCGGAGCCGCTCACCCACTTCGCCACTCCGCGCCCGGGCGTCACCGGCACCGAGACGCAGCTCGCGCAGAGCGCGATCTCGCAGACCTACCTGCACTGGGGCGTCCACGCCTGGTCCATCTACGTGGTGGTCGGCCTCGCCCTCGCGTACGCGATCCACCGCCGCAAGCGGCCGGTGTCGATCCGCTGGGCGCTGGAGCCGCTGCTGGGCCGCCGGGTCCGCGGCGGCTGGGGCAACGCGATCGACGTGGTCGCCCTGGTCGGCACCATGTTCGGAGTCGCGACCTCGCTCGGCCTGGGCGTCACCCAGATCTCGGCGGGCCTGGAGGCGAGCGGCATCGTGGAGTCGTCGCTCACCGTGCAGATCGTGGTCATCGCCGTGGTCACGGGCCTGACCGTCTTCTCGCTGATCTCGGGCGTGGGCAAGGGCATGAAGTGGCTCTCGACCGGCAACCTGCTGCTCGCCGCCGCGCTCCTCGTCTTCGTGCTCGTCGCCGGCCCGACCCAGTTCCTCCTCCGCGAGTTCGTGCAGTCGCTCGGCAACTACCTGCAGAACTTCATCGGCCTGACCTTCACGGTCAGCGCCTACGCCGGCCGCGAGGGCGAGCAGTGGCAGGCCTCGTGGACCACGTTCTACTGGGGCTGGTGGATGTCGTGGGCGCCGTTCGTCGGCATCTTCATCGCCCGCGTCTCGAAGGGCCGGACGGTCCGCGAGTTCGTCGGCGGCGTGCTGCTCGTGCCGACGATCATGACCTTCCTCTGGTTCAGCGTCCTCGGCGGCACGGCCATCTACCGGGAGCTCTACGGCGACGGCGGCCTCGTCGGCGCCGACGGCTCGGTCGACACCAACCTGGCGCTCTTCTCGATGCTGCAGGGACTGCCCGCGGGCTCGGTGCTGACGATCGGCGCGATCCTCCTGATCGGCGTCTTCTTCGTGACCTCCGCTGACTCCGGAGCGCTGGTGATGTCGATGATCGCGACCGGCGGCGAGCCGGAGCCGCGCAACCGCATCCGCGTGTTCTTCGCCGTCGCGACCGCGCTGCTCGCCCTGTCGCTCCTGGTCGCCGGCGGCCTCGACGCCCTGCAGACCGCCGCGATCCTCTCGGCCCTGCCGTTCAGCGTCGTGATGATCCTGATGTGCGTCGCGACGGTGATCGCCTTCCGCCGCGAGATCCGCGCGTACGACAAGGCCCGCCGCAAGGCGTTCGTCGGCGACATCGGCACGTTCTACGGCCTCGAGGTCGAGGATCCGGCGGAGCGCGAGCCCGCCCACCCGATCAAGCGCCTCGCGCACCGCCTGAAGCCGGGGTCGAAGGAGTAGTCGGCTCGGAGGAGCAGCCAGGTCGGACAAGGCCGGGCGCCGCTGGGGCGCCCGGCCGGCCGATCAGCTGGGCGACGGGATGAAGGGGTGCTCCGGCGGGTCCTGGTCGTCGCCGAGGCGGGCGTCGGCGCCCTGGTCGAGCGCCTCGTCGATCGACTCGGGGTCGTCGATCTCGGCCGGGTCCTCCGGCGGGACCGGCAGGGAGTCGCCGTCGGGGCGGGTGGTGTCGGTGACGTCCTCGGGGGCGTCGAAGCCGAAGCTGCTCATGGTTCCCTCTCCGCGGTGCGCCCGGGAGGCGGCGCCGCTGCGGGCAGCCTAGGTCGCGCCCCCGGAGGCGGTCACGGACTTGACGGGGCACCCGAGGGGCCCCGCGGGATCGGCCTGCTCCGGTGGAGCCTCCGTCCCGGCAGCCGTCAGTGCACGTACTCGAGCAGGTCGGCCCCGAGGGTGCGCATGCCCTCCAGCACCGCGAGGCGGTAGTGCAGGGTCGTGTCGTCGAACTGGGTGGCGACCGCGTAGGCGACTCCGGCGCGCGGGCCGCGGAGGACTCCGGCCTCGGCGCGGACGCCGACGTCGGTGCCGGTCGCGTTGACGAGCAGGACGCCGTGGTCGGGGTGGCGGTGGGCGAGCGGGTCGAGCCCGAACGAGGCGGCGACCATCGAGAGGTCGGTGCCGAGCGAGAGCCAGCCGATCACCCGCGAGCTCACGGCGGCGTCGACGATCTCGCCGTTCGCGAGCGTGGCGAGCAGCCAGGTCAGCTCGCGGGCGGAGCCGATCGAGAGCTGCGGCGCGTCGTCCGGGCCGCGCTCGTCGCGCACGACGTCGAGCAGGGCGGTGCGGGAGAGGCCGAGCGCCTCCGCCCGCTCGCGCACGGCGTCGAGGCCGACGCGACGCAGCAGGACGTTGGTCGCGAGGTTGTCGCTCGAGGCCCCGACGAGGGCGGCGAGGTCGGCGATCGGCATCGACGGCACCTGGAGGTGCTGCCAGAGCCCGGAGCCCGAGACCGCGTCCGCCGCGGTCCGGTCGACCAGGCGCAGGTTCTCCTGCGGCTCGTCCTCCAGCCGGGCGGCGACCTCGATCAGCAGCACGACGGTGCCGAGGGAGGCGGTGGGCATCGAGACGGAGTCGTCGACCGCGAACAGGGTGCGGCCGGTCGCCAGGTCGACGGCGCGCGCCGAGACGACGACCCCGTCGATCGCGAGACGGCCGAGGGCGTCGAAGCCGCGCTGGAAGTTCTCGCGGTCGCCGCCGCCCTTGTGGCGCCCCCGGCGGTTGCGTCGGCTCTCACGGCGGGTCTCGCTGGTGGGGATCACCACGGGTACGGCCCCTCTACGGGTCGGGAGTGCGGTCGTGCGGAGGGGGGACCTGAGTCCTCACGCGCCGGCAGGACGCGCGATCGGCGGACGACCCCGCTGCATCGGTCGGCTCTCGATGCCCGGGGCTCCTCGTCCGTGGTGCGGAGGTGGTCGGCGGCGACTACCAGATGGTGACGCGCTCGCTCGGGGAGAGCCAGAGGGCGTCGCCTTCGGAGACGTCAAAAGTAGCGTAGAACTCGTCGATGTTCCGGACGATCTGGTTGCAGCGGAACTCGGCCGGAGCGTGCGGATCGATGGCGAGGAGGCGGATCGTCTCCTCGTCGCGCGACTTCTGCTGCCAGGCCTGCGCCCAGGAGAGGAAGAAGCGCTCGGCGCCGGTCAGGCCGTCCACGACGGGCGGCTCGTCGCCGTCCAGCGAGAGCAGGTACGCCTTCCAGGCGATGCCGAGACCGCCGAGGTCGCCGATGTTCTCGCCGATGGTCAGGGCGCCGTTCACGTGGTGCCCGGGCGTGGTCGCGGGAGCGAGCGCGTCGTACTGCGCGATGAGCGCCTTCGTCCGCTCCTCGAACGCGGCCCGGTCCTCCTCGGTCCACCAGTCGGTGAGGCGGCCGTCGCCGTCGAAGCGCGAGCCCTGGTCGTCGAAGCCGTGGCCGATCTCGTGACCGATGACGGCGCCGATCGCTCCGTAGTTCGCGGCGGGGTCGCGGGCCTCGTCGAAGAAGGGGAACTGCAGGATCGCGGCCGGGAAGACGATCTCGTTGAAGCCCGGGTTGTAGTACGCGTTGATCGTCTGCGGGGTCATGAACCACTCGTCGCGGTCGAGCGGGCGGCCGATCTTGCCGAGCTCGCGGGCGAACTCGAACTCGGCCACGCGGCGGGCGTTGCCGAGCAGGTCGGCCGGGTCGATCGAGAGGGCGGAGTAGTCGCGCCAGCGCACCGGGTAGCCGATCTTGGGCGTGAACTTCGCGAGCTTCTCGAGCGCGCGCTCGCGGGTGGCGGGGCTCATCCACTCCAGGTCGACGATGGAGCGGCGGTACGCCTCGATGAGGTTCGCGACCAGCACGTCCATCGCGGCCTTCGCCGTCTCGGGGAAGTGGCGAGCGACGTAGGTGCGGCCGACCGCCTCGCCGAGCGACCCCTCGACGAGCGAGACGGCGCGCTTCCAGCGCTCCCGCTTCTGCGGGGTGCCGGTGAGGGTGCGGCCGTAGAAGTCGAAGTTGGCGTCGACGAAGCCGCTGGACAGGTAGGCCGCGGCTCCGCGGATCACCTGCCAGGACAGCCAGTCGCGCCAGGCCGGGAGCCGGTCCTCGGTGAGCAGGCCCGCGAGGCCCTGGAGGAAGCTCGGCTGGCGGACGACCACCTCGGCGAGCGCCCCCTCCGGAGCGCCCATCGCGGTGAGCCAGACGCCGAGGTCGACGCCCGCGGCGAGCTCCTCGACCTCGGACCAGGAGCGGAGGTTGTAGGTCGCCTGGCTGTCGCGGCTGCGGACCTTGTCCCAGTGCGCGGCGGCCAGGTCGGTCTCGAGGGCGACGATGCGCTCGGCGCGGGCCTCGGCGGCGTCGATGCCGGCCAGCGCCAGCATCCGCGCGACGAACGGCGTGTAGGCCTCGCGGACGGAGGCGAACTCCTCCTCGCGGTAGTAGCTCTCGTCCGGCAGGCCGAGGCCGCCCTGGTTGACGAAGACGAGGTAGCGCTCGGGGCTGCCCGGGTCGTTGTCGACGAAGAGGCCGAAGAGCCCGGGGACGCCGGTGCGCTCGAAGGCGCCGACCGCGCGGAGCAGGCCGGGGATCGAGTCGACCCGCTGCACGGCGGCGAGGTCGTCGGCGATCGGGGCGGCGCCGAGCTCCTCGGCCCGCTCCTCGTCCATGAAGGAGGCGTAGAGGTCGCCGAACAGGCGCTCCTCGGTGCCGTGCTGCGCGGTCTGCGCCTCGACGATGATGTCGCGCACGGCCTTCTCCGCCTCCTCCTGGAGGAGGTGGAAGGAGCCGTAGCGCGCCTTGTCGGCGGGGATCTCGGTGCGGTCGATCCAGAGCCCGTTGACGTGCCGGTAGAGGTCGTCCTGCGGGCGCGTCGCGGGGTCGAGTTCGGAGCGGTCGATACCGGAGCGAGGCGTCGTCGAGGTCATGGCGGACAGCCTACGTCGGGGCGCCGACACCGTGGCGCGAGGTGCGGCGGGTCGGGCGCGGAGCCGCAAAGGGCGGGTGCGGAGTCGCGGAAGGGAGTGACCGGCGCGGCGCCGCGGGAGGCCGGGCGCGCCACCGTCCGGCTCGCGGGAGCGGGGTGCTCCTGCGAGCCGGACCCGGCCGACGGGGACGCCGGAGCGTCAGCGCACGAGCTGCTCCTCGACGTACGCGCGGATCGGCGTGGTCGGCCGCCCGATCAGGCGGGCGAGCGAGCCGTCGGTCCCGCCGAGGAGGCCGTCGGCGATGTTCGCGTCGAGGCCGACGACGAAGCCGACTCCGCCCTCGGGGACGCCGGCGCCGGTGAGGACGCGGGCGTGCTCGTCGGAGGAGACGTGGCTGATCGCGGCGTCGCGTCCGGCGACCTCGGCGACGATCGCGGCCAGCTCGTCGAAGCTCCAGGCGGTGTCGCCGGAGAGCTCGTGCACGGTGCCGACCAGGGACGGGTCGGTCAGGGCGACCGCTGCGGCCTCGGCGTAGTCGGTGCGCGCGGCGCTGGCGACGCGGCCCTCGCCGGCGCTCGAGAGGGTGCTGCCGGTGGAGGCGAGCTCGGCGACGGTCTGCTCGTAGTTCTCGTTGTACCAGCCGTTGCGGAGGACGACGGCGGGGACTCCGCTGGCGGCGATCGCCTCCTCCGTGGCCTTGTGCTCGGGGGCGAGGATGAGCGCGCTCGTGGTCGCCTTCGGGGCGCTCGTGTAGACCAGGCGCGCGCCGGCGCGGACGGCGGCGTCGATCGCGGCGGTGTGCTGCGCGACGCGCCTGCCGACCTCGGAGCCCGAGACGAGGAGGACGGCCTCGGCGCCGGAGAAGGCGTCGTCGAGCGAGGCGGGGTCGTCGAAGTCCGCGACGGCGGTGCGGACGCCGAGGTCGGCGGCGAGCGCCTCGAGCTTCGCGGCGTCGCGGCCGGTGGCGACGATGTCGGAGGCGGCGGTGCCGCGGGCGAGCAGGTGCTCGACGGCGAGACGGCCGAGGTGGCCGGTGGCTCCGGTGACGACGAGGGTCATGAGGGGTCCTTCCTGACGGGTGGGGCGGGCGGGGTCCGCCGCCAGGAGGGTGCAACCGGCGCATCCTCCTCCTGCTTCCCGGAATGCAGTACCCACTATTTCGTTAGTACTGTCATCACCCCTGTCCCGAGGAGCACCCATGACGATCGCCGACTCCCCCCTGCTCGCCGGGGACGTCTACTCCGCCGACTGCCCGAGCCGCGAGGTCTTCGGCCACGTCACCAGCAAGTGGGGCGTCCTGGTGCTCGCGGCGCTCGCTCCGGGCACGCTGCGCTGGGGCGCTCTGCGGCGCCGGATCGGCGGGATCAGCGAGAAGATGCTCGCCCAGACGCTGCGGATCCTGGAGGAGGACGGCTTCGTGCACCGCGAGGCGCGGCCGGTCGTCCCGCCGCACGTCGAGTACCGGCTGACGCCGCTGGGAGCGGAGCTGGCGGATCGGCTGCTGCCGGTCGTCGAGTGGATCGCGGGGAACGTCGGGGCGGTCCTGGAGGCGCGCTCGGAGGGCCGCCGGGAGGGAAGGTGAGCCTCACCTTCTTGTGAGAACGTTCACAATCCGTTCAGGGAGGAGCCTCCACCCGGCGGCATCGGCGCCCCCTCCCCCTGCTTGCCTCGATCGCGTCTCCTGCTCGTGATCGAAGGACCTCCATGTCAGACACCGCCCGCCGCCCGCTCCTCCTCCCGATGGCCGGCCACGTGCGCGGCAAGCGCAGCCCCGTCACCTGCGCGCTGAAGTGCGCCAACGCCTGCTCCACCGCGACCTGCAACACGTCGCACAACAGCTACTTCCGCGACATCGTCTCGTCGCAGCTCTCCCGCCGCAGCGCCCTCGGCCTCGGCCTGGCCGGCGCGGTCACCGTCGCCGTCGCCTCCGCCGGAGGAGCGCCCGCCGCCGAGGCGGCCGTGGCGACCTCGGCCGACGGCTCGCCGCTCGCCTTCACTCCGATCGCTCCGGTGCCGTACACGGTCGACCGGTTCACCGTCCCCGAGGGCTTCGCCTGGCAGCCGATCATCCGCTGGGGCGACCCGCTCTTCGCCGACAGCCCCGCCTTCGACATCGCCGACCAGACGGAGGCCGCCCAGGCCGCGCAGTTCGGCTACAACAACGACTACACCGACATCGTCGAGATCCCGGGCTCGAAGCGCCTCCGCGCCCTGCTCGTCGTGAACCACGAGTACACGAACGAGAGCATCATGTTCCCGGCCGCGCAGCTCGAGGCGGAGCCGGAGCGCGTGCGCGCCGTCGGCCGCGCCGCCCACGGCCTCAGCGTCGTCGAGCTGGTCCGCACCGCGGTCGACCGCCCGTGGGCCTACGTCCGCGGGGGCGAGCGCAACCGCCGCTACCTGCTCGACACCCCCTACGAGGTGACCGGCGCCGCCGCCGGCACCGACCTGCTGAAGACGGTCGCCGACCCCGAGGGCCGCACCGTGCTCGGCACGCTCGGCAACTGCTCCGGGGGCACGACGCCGTGGGGCACGATCCTCTCGGGCGAGGAGAACTTCAACGGCTACTTCCGCGCCGTCGGCACGAGCGACGCCGAGAAGCGCTACGGCCTCGCCGACTCCGAGACCTCGCGCCTCTGGGAGCTCGACGACCCCCGCTTCGACGCCCGCACCCCGGGCTACGAGAACGAGCCGAACCGCTTCGGCTGGATCGTGGAGTTCGACCCCTTCGACCCCGACTCCACGCCGAAGAAGCACACGGCGCTCGGCCGGCTCAAGCACGAGGGCGCGAACGTCATCATCGCCCCGGACGGCCGCGTGGTCGCGTACCAGGGGGACGACGAGCGCTTCGACTACCTCTACAAGTTCGTCTCGACGAAGCGCTACATCGAGGGCGACCGCGCCCACAACAAGACCCTGCTGGAGGAGGGCGACCTCTACGTCGCCCGCTTCACCGGCGACTCCCCCGTGGCCGAGATCACCGGCACCGGGGCGGTCCCCTCGGACGGCGGCTTCGACGGGATCGGCGAGTGGCTGCCCTTGGTGCTGAACGGCGCCTCGACGATCGCCGGGATGAGCGTCGCCGAGGTGCTCGTCCACACCCGCCAGGCGGCGGACGCCGCGGGCGCGACCAAGATGGACCGCTGCGAGGACGTGCAGCCCAGCCTGGTCAGCGGCCGGATCTACGTGGCCTGCACCAACAACTCCGCCCGCGGCACCGAGGGCGGCAAGGAGGGCGCGACCGAGGTCAACCCGCGCACCGAGAACCGCGACGGCCACATCGTCGAGATCATCGAGGACGGCGGCGACCAGACCGGCCGCACCTTCACCTGGAACCTGCTGATGCTCTGCGGCGACCAGGCGCAGGGCGACGTCGTCTACTTCTCCGGCTTCCCGGCGGACCAGGTCTCGCCGATCTCGTGCCCGGACAACCTGGCCTTCGACTCGGTCGGGAACCTCTGGATCTCGACCGACGGCGCCCCGAGCGGCATCGGCTACAACGACGGGCTCTTCAAGGTCGCGCTCGAGGGCGCGACGCGCGGCAGGGTGGAGCAGTTCCTCTCGGTGCCCCGCGACGCCGAGACCTGCGGACCGATCGTCCACGACCTCGACCAGCACGTGTTCGTGGCGGTGCAGCACCCGGGCGAGGAGGGCACCTTCGAGGCGCCGACCTCGTTCTTCCCGGACTACGGATCCACGGCTGCGGGAGCGGTGGCGGCACCGCGTCCGACCATCGTGCAGATCCTGCCGGCGTCGCAGGTGGTGGCGCCGACTCCGACGCCGACCGCCGGGCCGACCACGGCACCGACGACCCCGCCGACCACCGCGCCCACGGCGACTCCCACCACGGCGCCGACCGCCGGGCCGACCGCGGCGCCCACCGCGGCTCCGTCCCCGGTGCCCACGACCGCGCCGACCGGCACGCCAACCCCGCTGCCCGTCGGCGGCTCGGGCGGCGGGCTGGCCTCGACCGGAGTCGAGAGCGTCGGCCTGATCGCGGGCGCCACCGCACTCCTGGCCGCGGGCGCCACCGCGCTCGGACTCGGAGCGCGCCGCCGCGCGGCCGCCGAGGGCGAGGACGACCCGCAGGCGTGAGGCCGGACAGGGCCCGGGACCGATCACAGGATCGGGGCCCGGGCCCTGTCGCGCTCGGGGACCCGCCGCTCAGGCCCCCGGGACCGGCGGGCCGGTGCGCCAGCGGAGGATCGCCGCGGCGTCGGCGTCGTGCGGCAGCGTCACCACGTCGGCCCCCTCCGGAGCGGTGCGGGAGTCGGTGACGAGCACGCGCGCGTCCGTGAGCACGGCGGCGCGGGCCAGCGCGAGGGCGGCGTCGACGGAGTCGATCACCTCGGCGCCCAGCGCCTCCTCCGGGGCCGACGCGACCCACGGCTCCGCCGCGAGCGCCAGCAGAGCGCGCTCGCGCAGCCGGCCGGGGTCGAGCACCAGCGTCTCGACCTGTGCTGAGGCCAGCGCGGTGACGATCGCGCCGAGCGAGTACTCGACGGTGCGGCGCGGCTCCCCGGTGCGCAGGGCGTCGAGCACGTCCTCCTTCTCGCGCAGCAGGATCCGGTCGAGCTGCTCGTCGACGAACCGCTCCAGCGCCCCCTCCTCGCTGCCGGCGGCCCGCGTGTTCACGGGCTCGACGGCCAGGATCGCGGCGCTGCTCGGCGAGAGCTGCTGCGCGAGCAGCTGCCGGGCGTGGATGTCCCCCGCGACGACCAGCAGGCACGGCCGGTGCACGCGCACGAGCTCGTCCACCGCGGCGGCGAGCTCGGCCTGCGTGCGCCGCCAGATCTCCTCCGCGTGGTGGTGGAACCGGTCGTGCCGCCAGCCGCCGGCCTGCGCCTTGTGGAGGGTGTCGGTGCGGCCCTGCACGGCCTGCTCGGCCTCGGGACGCTGCGCGCCCAGGCGGTGCAGGCGGATCTCGCCGCCGTCCCGCGAGGTCTCGACGACGAGGACGCGCAGGTCGGTCCGGTGCTGCAGCAGCGGCACGATGTCCGGGAGCGGGCTGTAGGAGACGCCCTCGGGCGCGACCGGCCGACCCGGCAGCACCTCGTTCAGCACGACCCTCCCGTCCACGGCGACCGCGAAGAGGCAGCAGCCGCCCTGGGGGCGCCCGGCCCCCTCGAGCAGAGCGGTGAGGGCCCGGATGTCGGCCTGGGGCGCACCCTGGCGGGCGAGCTCGTCTCCGAGGGACGTGGCGCGCTCGAGCGAGATGTCCGGCGGATCCCCGGAGTCGATCGCGAGGTCGACGTAGAGCTGCGACACGGGCCGGGAGTCGCGGAGGAGCTCGGCCAGGGTCGGGAGAGCGGGGGTGGTGGTCACCATCGGGTCGTCCTTTCCTGTCGTGTCCCGACAGTGTCGGACGGCAGGAGCGGGAGGAGGGACGGGGTTGACTGCTCGCGCGCGCCTCAGAGCAGGCGGCGGGCGGAGGCCCAGGCGGTGAGCTCGTAGCGGGAGGAGAGCTGCAGCTTGCGGAGGACGGCGGAGACGTGGGACTCGACCGTCTTGACCGAGATGAAGAGCTCGGCCGCCGCCTCCTTGTAGGCGTAGCCGCGGGCGATCAGGCGCATCACCTCGCGCTCGCGAGCCGAGAGCCGGTCGAGCTCGTCCACCGACTCCGCCTGCTCGCCCGCCAGCGCCCCGAAGGCGTCGAGCACGAAGCCGGCCAGGCGCGGCGAGAACACGGCGTCCCCGCCCGCCACCGCGAGCACGGCCCGGCTCACCTCGGCTCCGGAGCTGGCCTTGGTGATGTAGCCGCGGGCGCCGGCGCGGATCACGCCGACCACGTCCTCCGCGGCGTCCGAGACGCTCAGCGCCAGGAAGCGCGACGACGACCCGGCGCTGCGCCGCAGCACCTCGGCCCCGCCTCCGCCCGCACCGCCCGGCAGGTGCACGTCGAGCAGCACCACCTCGGGCGCGAGCGAGGCGACCAGGCCGACGGCGGAGTCGACGTCGGCCGCCTCCCCGACGACCTCGAGCTCGGGGGCGAGGTCGGCCCGCAGGCCGGAGCGGAAGATGGAGTGGTCGTCGACCAGCAGCACGCGGGTCACCGCTCGACCTCCGCGGGGAGCCGCAGATGCACCTCGGTGCCTGTGCCGCCGACTCCGGGGCGCACGGTCGCGCTGCCGCCCGCGCGCGCCATCCGGCCGATGATCGACTCGCGGATGCCGAGGCGGTCGCCGGGCACCTCGTCGAGGACGACGCCGGGGCCGCGGTCGCGCACGAACACGTCGACGCCCTGCACGGAGGACTCGAGGTACACCGAGACGTCGCCGCCCGCGTGCCGGGCCGCGTTGAGCACGGCCTCGCGGGTCGCGGCGAGGAGCGCGGCGGCGCCGGGGACGGACGCTCCGACGGCCACCACCTCGAGGTGCACGGGGTAGTCGAGCTCGACGGCGGCGGCGATCGCCCGGACCTCGGCGGCCAGGTCGTTGGCGACCGGGACGTCGCGCTCGAACAGCCAGTCGCGCAGCTCCCGCTCCTGGGCGCGGGCGATGCGGGCGACCTCGCTCGAGGCTCCGGCGCGGTTCTGGATGAGCGCGAGGGTCTGCAGCACGGAGTCGTGCAGGTGCGCGGCGATCTCTGCCCGCTGCTCCTCGCGCACGCGGGCGGCCCGCTCGCCCATCAGCTCGGACCAGAGGGTCACCACCCGGGGCGCGGCCAGCACGCCGGCGGCGATCAGCAGCACACCCACGGCGAGCACCGCGTTGAGGGCGCTCGGGCGGCCGGTGAGCACGGCCGCTCCGGCGAGCACCAGCAGCGCGCAGGAGGCGAGGCGCACCGCGGAGCCGTACCGGGCGGGGCGGACGGCGTCGCCGCGGTCGAGCCCGAGGCTCCAGCCGACGGCTCCTCCCGCGAGCAGGCCGACGGCGACGAGCGCGCGGGTGATGTCGGCGTCGTCGCCGCTGTCGACGGTGATCAGCACGGCGAGCGCCGCGACGGCGGCGGCGAGGGTCAGCAGGCCGGCCACGGGAGCGGAGCGGCGGACGGCCGGATCCGCGTCGCGCGAGTCGAGCGGCGCGAGGGGCACCAGCGCCCAGAGCCAGAGGTAGAGGAGCGCGCCGCCCCCGCCGAGCGCGGTCGTGAGGACGGCCAGGAGGCGGGTCCTCCGCACGCTCCAGCCGAGGTGGTCGGCGACCGCGGTGCACACTCCGCCGAGCAGCATCGTCCGCGGCCGCTGCAGCGGGGGGCGGACGGCGGTGCCGGGGACTGTGCTCACCCCTGCATCCAAACAGGTCGGCCGCACGATCGGGGGTGCTCTCGGGGTCGGATCAGGGGTTCCCCCGATGGTCCGGGCCGTGGGGCGCACGGGAGACTCGCAGCATGACAGGACAGAGCACGACCCCGCCGGGCTCCGCGGAGCCGGACGGCACGGATGCGGCGAGCACAGCGACGACGCCGATCGGGACGGATCCCGGAGCGGCCGGCCCGGCCAGCACCGGCCCCGAGAGCCCCGACCCGGGAGCCTCCGGCCCCGCCGATCCGCCCCCTGCGCCCGAGAACCGCTTCGTGCTCTGGCTGCGCGGCCTCGACCTGCCTCGCCGCCCCGGCTGGATCGGCGGCGTCTGCGCGGGGATCGCCGACCGGCTCGGCATCGACCCGCTGATCGTGCGCGGGATCGTGCTCGTCGTCGCGGTGCTGGGCGGGCCCGCGCTCCTCCTCTACGCCGCGGCCTGGCTGCTGCTGCCCGACCAGGACGGCGCCCTGCCGGTGGAGCGGCTGCTCCGCGGCTCGCTCGACCGGGTGCACGCCGGGATCGGCGTCCTCGTGCTCGCCTCGATGCTGCCGGTGGCGCAGGGCTTCTGGTCGCTCGGCGGCGCGTACACCGGGGCGATGCCCTGGGCACCCGCGACCGGGCGGACGCTGTGGTCGCTCGTGGTGCTCGGGCTGATCGTGGCCTTCGTGGTCTGGATCGTGCGGCGGAGCCGGCGGTCGGACGACGCGGCCGCCCACCCGGCCCCGGCATCCCCGTCCGCACACCCCTCCGCGACGCTCCCCTACCCCGCGCCCTCCGCTCCGGCCTACCCCGCACCCGACCCCGGCCTGCAGGACGAGCGCCCCTCGTCCCCCGAGGCCGTCGCCGAGTGGCGCGAGCGCCAGGAGGCCTGGCGGGCCGAGCGGGAGGCGTTCCGCGCCCAGCAGAGCGCGTCGGCCCGCGAGACGGCCCGCGCCCGGGCGGAGGAGGCGCGAGTCGCCGCCGCCGCCGTCACCGCCGCGCGCCTGGAGCGCCAGCGCCTCCGACGCGCCGCGAACCCCCGGCTGCGGGCGAGCCTCACGCTGCTCGCCCTGGGCGCCGCCGCACTGACCGGCGCACTGGTCTCGCTCACCGCCTCCGGGCCGACGGCCCTCGTCGTCGGAGC
The DNA here is from genome assembly GCF_002932395.1 of Rathayibacter sp. AY1D9. Classification (NCBI taxonomy): domain Bacteria; kingdom Bacillati; phylum Actinomycetota; class Actinomycetes; order Micrococcales; family Microbacteriaceae; genus Rathayibacter; species Rathayibacter sp. AY1D9. Next base: position 743 of record NZ_PSVQ01000029.1, on the reverse strand, counting down.
CGCCTCGGCCGCGCTCGTGCTCGCCGTGGTGATCGTGCTCGCCGGCCTGTTCCGGAGGCGCGCGATCGCGCTGGTCGCCCTCGCGACGGTCGCGCTGGTCACGGCCGCCTGCGCCGCCGTGCTGCCGACCGACCGCGAGCTGCTCCCCGTGCTCGGCACCTACGGCTTCTCGAGCGCCGCTCCCGGCCGCTACGCGACGCTCGCGGCGAGCGACCTGCGCGTCACGGTCGCACCCGGCTACGAGACCTCCGGCGAGCCGCTGGACCTGTGGATCGGCTACGGGCACGTGTCCGTCGCCACGATGGCGGGAACGGCGGTCCGCCTCGAGGCGACCACGGAGGACACCGAGCTCCTCGTGCTGGACGCCGACGGAGGCGCGATCGACGCGCCCCGCGAGGTCCGCACCGCCGACGGCCGTCAGCTGTGGACGCAGACCTTCGGCGATCCCGAGGCCGAGCCGTTCGTGGTCCGCATCGCCCAGGAGGGCGGGTCGATCCGAGTTCAGGACTCCACACCGGGCGCCGACTCCGGCACCACTGCGCCGGACGCCGACGCCACCCCGACACCCTCCACAAGGCGCAGGCCGGCGGCTGGCGGCACGACCGGTTCCACCACCACGCGGAGGAGATCTGGCGGCGCACGCAGGCCGAGCTCGCCGCCGTCCCGCGAGGTCTCGACGACGAGGACGCGCAGGTCGGTCCGGTGCTGCAGCAGCGGCACGATGTCCGGGAGCGGGCTGTAGG
>NZ_PSVQ01000028.1:0-46567 GCF_002932395.1 Rathayibacter sp. AY1D9 | reverse complement strand
CAACCGTCGATCCGCGTGTGAGCGGATCGTCGTGCGCGGTACGCGACCCGCTCTTCCCAGCGCGACCACCCTCCCCGGCCGACCGCGGCCGATCGACGAGGCAGGAGGAGAGAGGCTCTTGAGCACCGCGCAACCGGCGATCCGCGTGTGAGCGGATCGTCGTGCGCGGTACGCGACCCGCTCTTCCCAGCGCGACCACCCTCCCCGGCCGACCGCGGCCGATCGACGACGCAGGAGGAGATCGGCTATGAGTGGAGCCGCAGCGCCGTCCAGAGCTCGGTGCGGGCGGAGACGTCGTCGAGGTCGAGGCCGAGGGCGCGCTCGACGGCGGTGATGCGGTTGCGGAGGGTGTGACGGTGCACGCCGAGGTCGCGGGCGGCGGGCTCCCAGGCGCCGTTGCGGCGGAGCCAGACGCGGGCGCTCTCGAGCAGCACGGCTCCCTCGGGGGTCAGCAGCGGTGAGAGCATCCGGCGGGCGAGCGGTGCTGCTCCGGCGGCGGCGAGAAGCCCGATCATCCCCTCGGCGGCGACGTCCTCGAAGCGGACCACCGTCCCGTCTCCTGTCCGCTCGGCGGCGCGCCGCGCCTCCTCGAGGCCCCGGTCCAGGTCGGACCAGCCGATCGGGACGGAAGCGCCGGCGCTCGCGCCGTGCCGCTCCAGCACGGCGGTCAGCGGCTCGAGTCCGTCGGCGGCGGCGACGGCGACGAGCGAGCCGTCCCTCTCGGCGAAGAACAGGCGCGCGCCGTCCTCCTCCGCCACGACCTCCAGCTCGTCGAGGAGCGAGTCGCCGTGCACGGGCGCGCTCAGCACGACCACCCGCACGGGCTCGGCGGGCAGCGGGCTCCCCAGGCGCCGTGCGGTGCTCTCGGCGACGTCGAAGGCTCCCGCGGCCAGCAGCTCGAGCAGTCCGGAGCGCAGCTGCCGACGGGAGGAGTCCAGCGCGCGCCGCTGCTCCAGCGCGATGCTCGCCAGGGCGATGACGCTCGCGACGAGGTCGCTGCCCGCCGGGTCCAGCGGCGTGCCCGTGCCCACGGCGAGAACCCCGCGCAGGTGGTCGCGGCGCCCGATCGTCTGCAGCGTCACACCGCCGCCGTCGTCGAGCCGGAGTCCCGCTCGGCTGCCGCGGGTCAGCGCGTGCCTCGCGGCCGCGGCGACCGCCTCCTCCGCCGGCACGTCGAGCCGGGTGGGCAGGTGCACCCTCTGCCCGGCCGCGTCGTAGAGGGCGACCCAGCAGTCCAGCTGCCGCTCCAGCTCGGTGAGGATCGCCGCGAGCCCGTCCGGCCGCAGCGCCGCGCGGGCGACCCGCCGCTGCGCCTCGAGCGACCACTCCAGCCGCTCGCGCTGCTCCCGCGAGATCACGTCGGCGACGAAGCGGATGATCCCCATGAACGGAGTCAGGTCCGCCACCTCCAGCAGCGGCAGGCCCTGGCGCTCGCACGCCGTGACGAGAGCGGCGGGCACCTCGTCGTGCACGATGCGGGTGGCGAAGCCGAGCGCGCGGATGCCGCGGCCGCGCAGCCGGGCGACGTACTCCTCCGAGAACTCGGCGCTGTCGTGCCCGGTGAAGTGGACGCCGTCGGTCAGCAGCAGCTGGCCCGACTCGAGCCAGGGCGTCGGATCGACGAGGTCCGAGGAGTGCGCCCACACCAGAGGGGCGTCGAGGTCGGCCTCGTCGTGGACCCCGGCGAGCACGCGGAGGCGGAAGGCCGGTTCGGCCAGCAGATCGCGGACGGTCGCGGGCATGCGCGGCTCCCTTCGACGTTCCGTCCATCGTAGGGTCCGCGGATCGACGGATCCGCACGCCCGCTTCCGAGGCGCGCGCGGCACGATGGGGAGCATGACGTCCTCGACCGCCCCCACCGTCCGCGACAACGCCTCGGTCACCGCCGCCGACCGGTCCCGCGTGTTCCACTCCTGGTCGGCGCAGGGCGCGCTGAACCCGCTGCCGATCGCGGGCGGTCTCGGCGCCGAGGTCTGGGACGTCGACGGCACCCGCTACCTCGACTTCTCCAGCCAGCTCGTGAACGTCACCATCGGCTACCAGCACCCGAAGGTCGTCGCCGCGATCCAGGAGCAGGCGGGCGTCCTCACCACGGTCGGCCCCGCTTACGCGAACGAGACCCGCGCCGAGGCGGCCCGCCTGATCACCGAGCGGGCGCCCGAGGGCATGGAGAAGGTCTTCTTCACCAACGGCGGCGCGGACGCGAACGAGAACGCGATCCGCATGGCGCGACTGTTCACCGGCCGCGACAAGGTCGTCTCGCTGTACCGCTCGTACCACGGCAACACGGGAGCGGCGATCGTCTCGACCGGCGACTGGCGCCGCATCCCGAACGAGTACTCCCGCGGGCACGTGCACGCCTTCGGGCCCTACCTGTATCGCAGCGAGTTCTGGGCCGAGAGCCTCGAGCAGGAGTGCGAGCGCGCCCTCCACCACCTCGAGCGCGTCGTGCAGGCGGAGGGGCCGGAGTCGATCGCCGCGTTCCTCCTCGAGACCATCCCCGGCACCGCCGGCGTGCTCACCCCGCCGCCCGGCTACCTCGCGGGTGTCCGCGAGATCGCCGACCGGTACGGCATCCAGCTGATCCTCGACGAGGTCATGGCGGGCTTCGGCCGCACGGGGGAGTGGTTCGCCTTCGACGCCTTCGACGTGCGCCCCGATCTGATCACCTTCGCGAAGGGCGTCAACTCCGGCTACGTCCCGATCGGCGGCGTCGTCATCTCGGATCCGATCGCCCACCACTTCGACGAGCGCGTCTTCCCCGGCGGTCTCACCTACTCGGGCCACCCGCTCGCCGCGGCCAGCGTCGTCGCGACGCTCGAGGCGATGGAGGAGGAGGGGATCGTCCACAACGCGCGCACCATCGGCTCGGAGCACCTGGCCCCCGGCCTGGCGGCGCTCGAGGCGAAGCACGACCTGATCGGCGAGGTCCGGGGCTCCGGAGTGTTCTGGGCGCTGGAGCTGGTCACCGACCGGGCCGCGCGCACCCCGCTGCCGGCGGCCTCCGTCGCCCGCCTCAAGGCCGACCTGCTGTCCCGCGGCCTTCTGCCCTTCACCGCCGACAACCGGATCCACGTGGTCCCGCCGGCCGTCATCACCCCCGCCGAGGTCGCCCGCGGCCTCGGCATCCTCGACGACGCCCTCACCGCCTTCAGCGGCTGACCGCACTCCGTTCCGTAGGCGGCGGCGTCCTCGCGAGGCGAATCCGGGGATCCGCGGTGCAGTGGATCCGCGTCGCCGTGCGCATCCCGTTCCTTGGAACCCGGCCCCGCGCTCGGGCCGACTGCGGGATGCCGCGCGGGGAGCGGCGTCCTAATCAGCGGCGTCCTCGCGAGGCGTATCCGGGGATCCGCGTTCCAGCGGATCCGCGTCGCCGTGCGCGTCCCGCTCCTCGGGACCCGGCAGCGCGCTGGAGCCGACTGCGGGACGCCGCGCGGGGGGCGGCGTTCTCGCGAGGCGTATCCGGGGATCCGCGTTCCAGCGGATCCCCGTCGCCGTGCGCATCCCGCTCCTCGAGACCCGGCCGCGCGCTCGGGCCGACTGCGGGACGCCGCGCGGGGAGCGGCGTCATCGCGAGGCGTATCCGGGGATCCGCGTTCCAGCGAATCCGCGTCGCCGTGCGCATCCCGCTCCTCGGGACCCGGCCGCGCGCTCGGGCCGACTGCGGGACGCCGCGCGGGGAGCGGCGTCCTAACCAGCGGCGTCATCGCGAGGCGTATCCGGGGATCCGCGTTCCAGCGAATCCGCGTCGCCGTGCGCGTCCCGCTCCTCGCGACCCGTCCCCGCGCTGGAGCCGACTGCGGGACGCCGCGCGGGGGGCGCCGTCGCGAGGCGTATCCGGGGATCCGCGTTCCAGCGGATCCGCGTCGCCGTGCGCGTCCCGCTCCTCGGGACCCGGCCCCGCGCTGGAGCCGACTGCGGGACGCCGCGCGGGGAGCGGCGTCCTAACCAGCACTGTGCAAGGCGAACGCCGTCACGAACCCGAGGACCGCGTACAGCCCGGTGAGCACGTCGTCGCGGTCGAACGCCTCGGGGATCATCGTGTTCGAGATCATGGCGAGGATCGCGCCGGCGGCGACGGTCGTCACGAAGGCCACGACCGCGCCCGGTGCGGTGGCGAAGACCAGGAAGCCGACCAGCGCCGCGGCGGCCGAGATCGCGGCGATCCCGCCCCAGACGGTGAAGACGTAGCGGGCGGAGCGGCCGTCGGCTTTCATGCCGACCGTCGAGGACAGGCCCTCGGGGAGGTTCGAGATCGCGACCGCGGCGACGATGGGCACGCTGATCGCCGCGCCCGCTCCGCCCTGGGCGACCGAGAGGCCGAGCACGATCGATTCGGGGACCCCGTCGATCAGGGCGCCGGCCGCGATGGCCGCGCCTCCTCCTCCGCCCGACCCCTTCGCGCTCTTGCGGTTCCCCGCGCCGGCGCGGGTGAGCAGCGCGTCCGCGCCGACGAAGACGACGGCTCCCGCGAGCGTGCCGAGGATCGTCGGGAGCAGTCCTCCGTCGTCCGCCGCCTCCTGCACGAGCTCGTAGGCGAGCGCCGAGATCAGCACCCCTGCTCCGAACGCGGAGATCGCGGCGGTGAGCTTCGGGGGAACGCGCACGAACCAGGCGAGCGCGGCGCCGATCAGGAGGGTGGCGCCGCCGATCGCGCCGCTGGCGAGGGCGAGGGTCCAGGGAGGCACGGCTCCACCCTGGCACCGGCGGCGTCCCGTCGCGGCGGGCTTGACGGCGGCGCTCCGGCGGCGCTCGACCCGCCTCCGCCCGCCCCGACAGCTGTCGTGCAGGCGTCGGGCCGCGATGCCCGGCCGATCCTCGGCGATGGAGGGCCGCTCGGGCCGGGCGTCCCCGTAAACTGCCGGAATGGCGGAGTTCAGCGCGAGTGTTTTCCAGAACGAGTTCCTCTCGGACGGCGCCACCGACGTGCACGCCATCGTCACGGTGACCGCGTCCGGCACGGGGGTCGCCGGGTCCGACGGGGCCGCGGCCGAGATCATCATCGTGGACTGCTCCGGATCGATGACCGGCGAGAACATGACGGCCGCGAAGCGCGCCGCCGCCGTGGCCGTCGACCAGATCCTGGACGGCACCTTCTTCGCCGTCGTGGCCGGATCCGAGCGCGCCGACCGCGCCTTCCCCTACCCCAACGCCACCGTCTCGATGGTGCGGATGGAGCCGGGGGCGCGGGCCGCGGCGAAGGAGGCGATCGGCTACCTCCAGGCCGACGGCGGCACCGCGATGGGCACCTGGCTGACCCTCGCCCGCCAGCTGTTCGCGACCGTGCCGGAGGCGACGCAGCGGCACGCGATCCTCCTCACCGACGGCAAGAACGAGCACGAGTCGCGGATGCAGCTGGACGCGGCGATCCGCGCGGCGTCCGGCGACTTCCAGTGCGACGTGCGCGGCGTCGGCTCCCGCTGGATCGTCGAGGAGGCGCGCACCATCGCGAGCGCCCTGCTGGGCACCGTGGGCCTGATCGCGAACCCGGCCGACATGGCGGCCGACTTCGAGTCGCTGATGCGGGCGTCGATGGGCCGGGGAGTCGCCAGCGGCGAGCTCCGCGTCTGGACTCCGCAGGGCGCGCAGCTGCTCTTCGTCCGCCAGGTCGCTCCGAACCTCGAGGACCTCAGCTCCCGGCGGAACGCCGTGAACCCGCTCACCGGCGCCTACCCGACCGGCGCCTGGGGCGACGAGTCGCGGGAGTACCACGTGGCGGTCCGGGTCGCGTCGAAGCCGGTCGGCTCGGAGCAGCTCGCGGCGCGGGTGCAGCTCAGCGTGCGCGACGAGGTGGTCGCCTCCGCCCTGGTGAAGGCGCGCTGGACGGACGACTCCGCCCTGACCGCCCGCATCGACCCCGCCGTCGCCCACTACACCGGCCAGACCGAGCTCGCCTCGGCGATCCAGGACGGGCTCGCAGCCAAGGCGCGGGGCGACGAGGCGACCGCCACGGTCAAGCTCGGGCGCGCGGTGCAGCTCGCCTCCGTCACCGGGAACGACGAGGCGACCGCGAAGCTGCGGAAGGTCGTCGAGATCGACGACCCGAACGAGGGCACCGTGCGGCTCAAGCGCGGCGTGGACCGCCTCGACGAGATGGCGCTGGACACCGCGTCGACCAAGACCACGCGGGTGCGCAAGTGAGCTTCCGCTGTCCCGAGGGGCACACCTCGCAGTCCGGCGACTACTGCGACGTCTGCGGGGCGCCCATCGGTGCCGCTGCGGCCCCGTCGCCCGCTCCCGCCGCGCCGACCACCGCGATCCCGACTGGCCCCTCGGTCTGCCCGCACTGCTCGTTCCCGAACGAGCCCGGCGCCCTGTTCTGCGAGAACTGCGGCTACGACTTCACGACCGGCTCCCTCCCCGAGGCCGATCCGTTCACCTCCTCCGGCGCCGTCCGCGCTCCGGGCGAGGTCGGCGGCTCCGCGACGCCGTCGGGGGACCCGGCCCAGCACCTGGGCGAGGCGCCCGCGCCGCAGGCCGATCCCGCGGCTCCGACCGAGCTGGTCCCGGAGCAGGAGGCCGGCTTCGACACCCCCGTCGCGACCGCGCCGCCCGCAGCTCCGCCGACCGAGGTGATCCCGGAGGCCCCTGCACCCGAGGCCGCAGCCCCCGACGCGGCACCCGGGGCCTCAGCGTCGGAGGAGGAGGCCGCGTCCGCGCCTGCCACCGGCTCCGCCCGCCCCGCCTCCGCCTCCGCGGACCCGGACCGCCCGTGGATCGCCGAGCTCTGGGTCGACCCGGAGTGGTACGCCGAGCAGCGCGCTGACGACCCGATGCCCTCGCCCGGCCCGCCCGCGACCGTCGTCCTCCGCGAGCGCACCCTGCTCGTCGGCCGCCCGTCCGTCTCCCGCGGCATCTCGCCGCAGGTGGACTGCGGCTCCGACTCCGGTGTCTCGCGGCGCCACTGCCAGCTGAGCACCGACGGCTACCGCTGGTGGGTCGAGGATCTGCAGTCGGCGAACGGCACGTACCTCGCCCCGGCCGGGGCTCCGCTCCCGCAGTCGCCGATCGCCGCCGGTCAGCGCCGCGAGGTCGAGGAGGGCGACCGGATCTACGTGGGCGCCTGGACGCGGATCGTGCTCCGTCCCGCGTTCCCCGGCGAGGCCTAGGGCCCCGCGCCCGGTCGGTCAGCGACCGGCGAGCGCTCCGAGCATCCACGACAGCGCCGCGATCGCGCCGACGCCGACCACGCTCGAGCCGATGATCACGGAGCGCCGGATCCGTGCCGCGCGCGAGTCCGAGGCGGTCGGCGCGCCCGAAGCCGAGCCCGTCGTCATCCCGCCGCGGAGCCGGTGCGCGACCTCGTCGGCGGTCGGCCGCTTCTCCGGGTCCCGCTGCGTCATCGAGGTCAGCAGCGCCCGCCACTCCGCCGGCAGGGTGTCGGGCACGGAGGGGCTGCGGTGGAGGCGGGCGATCGCCGCCTCGAGGACGGTGCCCGAGTACTCCCGGTGACCGGTGATCGCCTCGAGGAGGACCAGGCCGAGGGAGAAGACGTCGCTCGCTCCGCTGATCGGCTCGCCCGCGACCTGCTCCGGGCTGACGAAGCTCGCGGTGCCGATCACGACGCCGTCGCTGGTGAGGCGGGAGCCGTCCATGAAGTGCGCCACGCCGAAGTCGGTGAGCTTGGCGGTGCGGGCGTAGCCGCTGGAGGCGACCTCGCTGACCAGGATGTTCGCGGGCTTCACGTCGCGGTGCACGACGCCGCGCTCGTGCAGGTAGGCCAGGGCCTCCGCGAGCTGTGTGCCGATCGCCGCGACCTCCGCCGCCGGGAGGGGGCCGGACTCGAGCCGCGCCTCCATCGTGGGGTCGGCGACGAGCTCCATCACGACGTAGCGGCGGACCTCGCCGCCGAAATTGTGCAGGCCCGCGTCGAAGAGGTTGACGATGCCGGGGTGGGCGAAGGAGCTCAGCATCCGCACCTCGCGCTCCTGGCGGGCCACGTCCTCGGGATTCGAGGCCTCCGCGCGGAACACCTTCACGGCGACCTCGCGCTGCACGGTCTCGTCGCGGGCCCGGTAGACCGAACCCATCCCGCCGGAGCCGATGCGCTCGATCAGGTAGTAGCGGCCGGCCACCTTCTGCTGGGCGGCGTTCGCGGCGACGGTACTCATGGCGATCCCGCCTTCCGCTCGAACGGTGCGCTCCGGAGCGCACGAGGTGGGCGCCTGCGACGACGGTACCGCGGGGCGGCGCCGGCCGGGTCGGCGGAACGGGGGGATTGACACTCCCGGCCCCGGACGGGGGGACGAATGGCCGCTCAGCGCACCGATCCGCACCCCCCCCGCCGCGGGGTCAGCGGAGGCCGCTGCGCGCGAAGCCCTGCACGAAGTAGCGCTGGAACACCAGGAACAGCACCACCATCGGCACGACGTTCACCAGGGCGAACGCCATGGTCGCTCCGTAGTCGCTGCCGAACTGCCCCTGGAGGAAGAGCAGCCCGATCGGGAGCGTGAACAGCGCGTTCTCCTTCAGGGCGATGAGCGGCCAGGCGAAGTCGTTCCAGGAGCCGAGCAGCGACATGAAGAAGAGCACGGCGATGAGCGGCTTCGAGAGGGGGAGGACGATGGCCGTGAACACGCGGAAGTGCCCGGCGCCGTCGATCCGGGCCGCCTCGATCAGGTCCCGCGGGATCGCGAGGATGAACTGCCGCGCCAGGAACAGCCCGAACGCCGATGCCGCCGTCGGCAGGATCACCGCCCAGTAGCTCCCGTAGAGGCCGAGGTCGGTGACGAGCCGGAACAGCGCCACCATGATCACCTGCACGGGCAGGGTGAGCGTCGACAGGGCCAGGAGGAAGAGCACTCCGGATCCGCGGAACCGCAGCTGCGCGAAGGCGTAGCCGCCGAGCAGGTTGATCGTCACGGTGATCAAAGCGGTGACCAGGCTGATCGCGAGGGAGTTGCCGAACCAGGTCGCCACGGGGAACGACGAGAACACCCGCTCGAAGTTCACCAGCGTCAGCTCGCGCGGCCAGAGGCGGAGGGTGCCGCCGAGCAGCTCGGACCGCGAGGAGAACGCGACGACGACCATCCAGTACAGCGGGAAGACGATGACCACCGAGACGGCGAGGGCGAGGGCGAGGCGGAGCAGGCGCGAGGTGCGCGACGTGCGGATCATTCGACGAGGTCCCTCGAGCGGTTGGTGCGCCACTGCACCGCGGTGAAGATCATGGTCAGGATCAGCAGCACGATGCCGATGGCCGCGGCGTAGCCCTGGTCGCGGGTGACGAATCCGGTGTCGTAGGCGTAGGTCACGAGCACCGAGGTCGCGTTCTGCGGTCCGCCGCCGGTGAGCACGAAGACGATGTCGAACACCTGGAACGAGTAGATGACGTTGAGGATGAGCAGGAAGAACGACGACGGGCCGACCAGCGGCAGCGTCACGTGGCGGAACTGCTGCCACGCGTTCGCTCCGTCGAGCCGGGCCGCCTCGTAGAGCGCCGGGTTCACCCCCTGCAGCCCCGCCAGGTAGATCAGCATGTTGAAGCCGGTGCGCCACCACAGGGTGACGAGCACCACGGAGGCGAAGGCCGCCGCTCCGCCGGACTGCCAGGCGATGCGGGGGAGGCCGATCGTCTGGAGCATGCCGTCGAGCACGCCGCTGTTCTCGTCGAAGATCAGCACGCCCATCAGCGCCGTCGCCACTCCGGAGACCGCCATCGGCAGGATGAGGATGCTGCGGAACACCGGCCGCGCGGGCAGCACCGAGTTCATCAGCACCGCCGCGCCGAGGCCCAGCGCCATCGAGAGCGGGGTCACGATCAGGGTGAACAGCGCCGTGTTCAACGTCGAGCGCCAGAAGAGGCCGTCGCCGAGCAGCCGCGCGTAGTTGTCGAGTCCGACGAAGACGCCGTCGCCGAAGCCGTTCGTGCGCTGGAAGCCGATCAGGAACGCGCCGCCCAGGGGGACGAACACGAACAGGCCGAGCATCAGCAGGTTCGGCGCGAGGAACGCGTAGGCGGCCGCCGTCTCGCGGGCGGGGGCGCGGGAGGTGCGCCGGGGGCGGGCGGTCACCGCCTCCGGCGCGAGGACCGACCGGCTCACTGCGTCGCGGCCGCGATGCCGGAGGTGAGGCCGGCGATGGTGTCCTCGGTGCTGCGCCCGCCGACGAAGGCCTGCTCCAGCTGCTCCTTGAGCACCGTGATGATCGCGGCCATGTCGGGCGAGGCGACCTGCGCCGAGTCGGACGCCTGGACGGTGCCCGCCTGGCCGAGGAACACCTCGGCGAGCTCGGGGCGCACGGCGAACTCGATGCCCGACTCCGTGAGGTCGCGACGGGTGGGGAGGAGGGAGGCGCCGGCGCAGAAGTCGCGCATCGCCTCCTCCTCCGTCACGAACGCGAGGAAGGAGGCGGCCAGCTCCGGGTTCTTCGCGGCCTTGGTCGCGACGAGGGCGTTGCCGCCGAAGTCGCCGCCTCCGCGCACGTTGCGCGGGGAGTAGGTGGCGCCCCACTCGAAGTCGAGGGTGGAGTCGGCGTCGGGGATGAGGAACGCGCCGGCGAAGGTCATCGCGGTGGTCTGCGAGTACCAGAGGTCGCTGGCGTAGGTGGTCGCCTGCACAGAGCTGCTTGGCGGCACGAGGCCGTCGGTGAAGAAGCTGCGGCTGAAGTCGATCGCGGCGCGGCCGGCGGCGGAGTCGATCGCGGGCCCGGACAGGTCCTCGGTGAGGAAACGGCCGTCGGCCTGGAAGAGCAGGCTGAGCCAGCGCGTGACGCCGTTGCCCTGCCAGTTGTAGGCGAAGGGGTAGCGCTCGGCGGGGAGCGAGGCGCGCAGCTTCCGCCCGACCTCGGTGAACTCCTCCCAGGTCCACGCCTCCTCGGGCGAGGCGGGGAAGGAGGTGACGCCCGCGTCGGCCAGCACCTGCGTGTTGTAGAGGATCAGCGAGGTGTCGGTGTGGTGGGGGACGCCGAAGGGGCTCCCGCCGCTCTGCACTGCGGCCCAGGCCGGATCGGTGAACCGCTCGGCGACGTCGGAGTCGAGGAAGCCCGACAGGTCCAGGAGCTGGTCGCGGCCGGCGTAGCTGCCGAACGTGTAGTACGGGACCCGGAAGACGTCCGGCGGGTTCCCCGCCTGCAGCTGCGCGTCGATGTTGGTGAACATCTGCTCGTACGGGACCGCGTTGAGGCTCACGGTGGCGCCGGCGTTCGCCGTCTGGAACGCGTCGATCGCGCGCTGGAAGCCGGCCAGCTCGGCGTCGGTGCCCCAGGTGGTGAAGGTGAGGGTGTCGCTGCCGGCGCTCGCCGCGGGGCCCGCGGGGGCGAAGCCGCAGCCGGAGAGGACCGGGACGGAGGCGGCGACGCCGAGCGCTCCGAGGAAGCGGCGGCGGTCGAGGACCGCGCGTCCGAGCTGCGAGAGGTCGAGAGCCCCCGCGGGGAGCCCCTTGCTGGTCAGGCCCATGACGGCCTCCTTCCGGGGGCCAGCGGCAGGCTCCCGGGGGCAGGCTATTCCGGCAGGGCCGCGGGAATCGCGGCTGGACGGATCGGCCGATCCATGAGAGGAGCGGCCGATCCGCGCGGCGGGCGTTCAGCCGCGGCGGCCGAGCATCCCCTCGAACGAGCCGTCGAGCGCCCACGGGTCGGGCGTGGAGCCCGAGCGGGAGGAGCGGGCGGCTTGATCGGCCAGCTCGCGTCCGGCGCGCTCGATGCGCGAGGGCAGCGCCCGTCCGTCCTCGGTCGCGCCGCCCCAGTCGTCCGTCGCCGCGAACACGGTGGTCGCGAGGGGCGCCGCGTGCAGGTAGGTGAAGAGCGGGCGCATCGCGTAGTCGACGGCCAGGGAGTGGCGGGGGGACCCGCCCGTGGCCGCCAGCAGCACGGGCAGACCGCGCAGCGCCTCGGTGTCGAGTACGTCGACGAACGACTTGAAGAGCCCGCTGTAGCTGGTGGTGAAGATCGGCGTCACGGCGATCAGGCCGTCGGCGCCGGCGACCGCGTCGAGCGCGGTCTGCAGTGCGGGGCTCGCGAAGCCGGTGAGGAGGTTGTTCGTGACGTCGTGCGCGAGGTCGCGCAGCTCCACGACGCTCCGCTCGACGGCGAAGCCCTGCTCGGTGAGGGAGGACTCGGCGGCGTCGGCCAGGCGGTCGGCGAGCAGCCGGGTCGAGGACGGCTGGCTGAGGCCGGCCGAGAGGACGGTGATCCTGCGGGTGTCCATGGAGAGCTCCTGACTAGACGGTGACGGGCTCGGCCGCGGGCTGCGCGTCGCGCGCGGCCACGAGGGAGGCGTGGGTGGGGGCGTCGGGCACGTGCGAGGGGCGGCCCTCGGCAAAGCCGGCGCGGAGGGCGGGGAGGATCTCGCCGAGCATGTCCATCTGCTCCAGGACGGTCTTCAGCGGGAGTCCCGCGTGGTCCATCAGGAAGAGCTGGCGCTGGTAGTCGCCGACGTACTCGCGGAAGCCGAGGGTGCGGTCGATGATCTGCTGCGGGGAGCCGACGGTGAGCGGGGTCTGCTCCGTGAAGTCCTCGAGCGAGGGGCCGTGGCCGTAGACGGGGGCGTTGTCGAAGTAGGGGCGGAACTGCGAGACCGCGTCCTGCGAGTTCTTCGCCAGGAAGATCTGCCCGCCGAGGCCGACGATCGCCTGGTCGGCGGTCCCGTGGCCGTAGTGCTCGAAGCGCTGGCGGTAGAGCTGCACCATCTTCTGGGTGTGCGAGGCGGGCCAGAAGATGTGGTTCGCGAAGAAGCCGTCGCCGTAGTAGGCGGCCTGCTCGGCGATCTGCGGGGAGCGGATCGATCCGTGCCACACGAACGGCGCGACACCGTCGAGGGGGCGCGGGGTCGACTGGAAGCCCTGGAGGGGGGTGCGGAACTGGCCCTCCCAGTCGACGAAGTCCTCGGTCCACAGGCGGTGCAGCAGGTCGTAGTTCTCGATCGTCAGCTCGATGCCGCGGCGGATGTCCTTGCCGAACCACGGGTAGACGGGGCCGGTGTTGCCGCGGCCGAGCATCAGGTCGACGCGGCCGCCGGCGAGGTGCTGGAGCATCGCGTAGTCCTCGGCGAGCTTCACGGGGTCGTTCGTGGTGATGAGGGCCATCGCGGTGGAGAGCGTGATCCTCTCGGTCTTCGCCGCGAGGTAGCCGAGCGTGGTGGTGGGGGAGGAGGACCAGAACGGCGGATTGTGGTGCTCGCCCAGGGCGAAGACGTCGAGGCCGATCTCCTCCGCCTTCAGCGCGATCGCGAGGGTCGCCTGGATCTTCTCGGACTCGGACGGGGTCCGTCCGGTCGTGGGGTCGGTCGTGATGTCGCTGACCGTGAAGATGCCGAACTGCATCAGGCGCTCCTTCTGTCCTCCGGCCCGGTGGGGCCTGGTCCATGCGTTTGCATGTACATCCTCATTCAACCACGTGCGGCCGGATCTATTCCCGTGGATCCCCGGGCCTCCGCCGGCCTGTCGGAGGACGGCGCCGGTGCCGTGCCCGGACGTCGCCGACCCGCCCCGCTCGCCCCGCGGCCGCCCGAAACATCCCCGCAATACGCCCCGCACTAGAGTCGTGCCATGGGTGACCTCTTCGACGGATACGGGTCCCAGAAGGTCGAGCGGCCCGACACGGGCGCCACCCCCTGGGACGAGATGTTCGCCGACGTGGCGTCGACTGGAGGCCCCGACGGGGTCCGCGGCGCCTACCGCGACATCTACTCCTCGCTCGCGCGGATGACCCAGGAGGAGCTGCGCGGCCGCACCGACGCGCTCGCCTCCTCCTACCTAGCGCAGGGCGTCACCTTCGACTTCGCGGGGGAGGAGCGGCCGTTCCCCCTCGACGCCGTCCCCCGGGTGATCGAGCGCGCCGAGTGGAACGAGGTGCAGACCGGCATCAAGCAGCGGGTCCGTGCTCTCGAGGCGTTCCTCGCCGACGTCTACGGCCCGCAGAACGCCGTGGCCGACGGCGTCATCCCCGCCGGGCTGATCTCGAGCTCCAGCCACTTCCACCGGCAGGCCGCGGGCATCGTCCCCGCGAACGGCGTGCGGATCCAGGTGTCCGGGATCGACCTGATCCGCGACGAGAAGGGCGGCTGGCGGGTCCTCGAGGACAACGTCCGCGTGCCCTCCGGCGTCTCCTACGTCATCTCGAACCGCCGGGTGATGGCGCAGACGCTGCCCGAGCTGTTCGTCTCGATGCGGGTGCGCCCGGTCGGCGACTACCCGAACAAGCTGCTGCAGGCCCTCCGCGCCTCCGCCCCCGAGGGCGTCGACGACCCGACCGTGGTCGTGCTCACCCCGGGCGTCTACAACTCCGCCTACTTCGAGCACACCCTCCTCGCCCGCCTCATGGGCGTCGAGCTGGTCGAGGGCCGCGACCTGTTCTGCACGGGCGGCAAGGTGTTCATGCGCACCACCTCCGGCCCGACCCGGGTCGACGTGATCTACCGCCGCGTGGACGACGAGTTCCTCGATCCGCTGCAGTTCCGCGCCGACTCGATGCTCGGCTCGCCCGGGCTGATGCTCGCGGCCCGGCTCGGGAACGTCACGATCGCCAACGCGGTCGGCAACGGCGTCGCCGACGACAAGCTCGTCTACACGTACTTGCCCGACCTCATCCGCTACTACCTCTCGGAGGAGCCGGTGATCAAGAACGTCGACACGTGGCGGCTCGAGGATCCGGGAGCGCTCGAGGAGGTGCTCGACCGCCTCGACGAGCTCGTCGTGAAGCCGGTCGACGGCTCCGGCGGCAAGGGCCTGGTCGTCGGGCCGGCCGCCTCGGCGAAGGAGCTCGCGGAGCTGCGCTCCCGCCTCCAGGCCGACCCGCGCGGCTGGATCGCGCAGCCGGTCGTGCAGCTCTCCACCATCCCCACCCTCGTCGACGACGGGATGCGCCCCCGGCACGCCGACCTGCGGCCCTTCGCCGTGAACGACGGCACCGACGTCTGGGTGCTGCCCGGCGGCCTGACCCGCGTCGCGCTCCCCGAGGGGCAGCTCGTCGTCAACTCGTCGCAGGGCGGCGGATCGAAGGACACCTGGGTGGTCGGCCTCGAGGAGGCGCGCAGCGCCGATCCCGAGGCGCGCGACATCCAGGCGCTCGTCGCCGAGCAGGCCGCGGTCACCAGCTCCATCCCGATCGTCTACCCGCTCAACCACACGCCCGACCACTCGCCGCAGGACGCGCCGAACACCGACCAGGACCAGCAGCAGCAGCAGACGCTCGCGGCGGGGGAGGACGACTGATGCTCTCCCGGATCGCCGAGTCGCTGTTCTGGATCGGCCGCTACATCGAGCGGTCCGATGGCACCGCCCGCATCCTCGACGTCCACCTCCAGCTCCTGCTCGAGGACCCGTGGATCGACGAGGACACGGCCTGCCGCTCGCTCCTGTCGGTGATGGGCTCGACCCCGCCCGACGATATGCGCGAGATCACCCGCGCCGACGTGCTGGCGATCCTCGCGATCGACCGCACGAACCCCGCCTCGATCGCCTATTCGCTCGGCGCGGCCCGCGAGAACGCCCGCCGGGCGCGCGAGATCGTCTCGACCGAGCTCTGGGAGTGCCTCAACACCACGCGCACCCGGATGCCGCGCCGCGTCTCGGGCGAGCGGGTGTCGGAGTTCTTCAGCTGGGTGCGCGAGCGCTCCGCCCTCGCCGTCGGCATCATCGAGTCGGCGACCTCGCGCGACGAGGCCTGGCAGTTCTTCACCCTCGGCCGCTCGATCGAGCGCGCCGACATGACCGCCCGCCTGCTCGCCACCCGCTCGCTGACCGAGGCGAGCGGCCCCTCCTGGACCACGATCCTCCGCTCCTGCGGCGCCTACGAGGCGTACCTGCGCACCTACCGGGGCGTGCCGAGCGCGCGGAACGCGGCCGAGTTCCTCCTCCTGGACCGGCTGTTCCCGCGCTCGATCCTCTTCTCGGTCTCGCGGGCGGAGGCGTGCATGCGCGACATCGAGCCGCGCACCGGCCGCATCGGCCACTCCGGCGACGCGCAGCGCGTCCTCGGGCGGATCCGCAGCGAGCTGGAGTTCCGGCCGATCACCGACATCCTCGAGGACCTGCCGCGGCACATGGACAGCGTGCAGGAGGCGACCTCGGCCGCGTCCGAGGCGATCCGCCAGCGGTACTTCCCCACCAACGTCATGCCGAGCTGGATCGGGGAGGCGCTGTGAGCAGGCTGCGCATCAGGCACACCACGGGCTTCACCTACGCGGGGGACGTGGTCGCGTCCTACAACGAGGCGCGGATGCTCCCCGCCTCCTCGGACGGGCAGCTGGTGCTGTTCTCGAACCTCGACATCCGGCCGGTGACCTCGGTCCACGCCTACACCGACTACTGGGGCACCCGCGTCTCGTCGTTCGACGTGCTCGACGCCCACCGCGAGCTCTCGCTGACGGCGACCTCGCTCGTCGAGATCCGGCCGAAGCAGCACCCCGACCACCCGACCGGGTGGGATCAGCTGTCCGAGCAGGTCGAGACGCGCACCGAGTACGTGGAGCAGTCGAAGCAGACCCACCGCACCGCGCCGCCGGAGGACCTCGCGGCGATGGCGCGGTCGCTCGCGGACGAGGCGGCCGGCCCGTGCGAGGCCGCGCTCACGATCGCCGAGACGATCGGCCGGGCGATGACCTACCGGCAGGGCGTCACCGGCGTGCACTCCACCGCGACGGAGTCGTGGACCGCGCGCGAGGGCGTCTGCCAGGACATCACGCACATCGTCCTCGGGGCGCTGCGCTCGGTGGGCATCCCGGCGCGCTACGTCTCGGGCTACCTGCACCCCAAGCCGCACGCCGAGATCGGCGAGACCGTGGTGGGGGAGTCCCACGCGTGGGTCGAGTGGTTCTGCGGAGGAGCCTGGCGCGGCTACGACCCGACGAACCTGATCGACATCGGCGACCGCCACGTCATCGTCGGCCGCGGCCGCGACTACAACGACATCGCGCCGCTGCGCGGGGTGTTCGCCGGGCCCCGCTCGTCGAAGCTCTTCGTCCGCGTCGAGATCACCCGCGAGGCCTGAGGGCGGGCGGCGGTCGCGCCCCGCGTCGGGGGAGACCCGTCGAGTGGGCGGTCCGCGGATCCGCCCGGCGTGCGGACCGGCCGACGGAGCCTAGGCGCGCGGGCGCAGCAGGGGGACTCCGCCGGTGGCGGGCAGAGCCTCCGGCCCGGGGGCCGCGAGCCGGGCGGCGCGGCGCAGGCGGAGGTGGAAGGCGAGTCCGATGGCGGCCGCCGCGATCCCGGAGGCGGCACCGACCAGCATCGCCTGGCGCGGACCGTAGGCGTTCGCGACCCAGCCGATCAGCGGTGCGCCGATCGGGGTGCCGCCGACGAAGATGGCCATGTACAGCGCCATGACCCGGCCCCGCATCTCGGGGGCGGTCGAGAGCTGCACGTAGCCGTTGGCCGAGGTCATCAGCGTCTGCGCCGCGATGCCGACGAAGGGGAGCAGGATCGCGAACGCCCAGACCGTCGGCATGACGCCGGCCAGCGCGAGCGCGACGCCGAACGCGGCGGAGGCGCCGACGATGAGCCGGAGCCTCGGGCGATCGCGGCGAGCCGAGAGGAGCGCCCCCAGCACCGAGCCGACGGCGATCGCGGAGGAGAGGAGGCCGAACTCGCTCGCCCCCATGTCGAACTCGACCGTCGCCATCGTCGAGGCGAAGATCGGGAAGTTCAGGCCGAAGGTGCCGATCAGGAACACGATCGCGAGCACCACGAGGATGTCCGGCCGCTTCGAGACGTAGCGGAACCCCTCCAGCAGCGCACCCGGGCCGCGGGTGGCCCGCGGGGCGCTGCGGAGCTGGTCGCGGTGCAGCGCGCGCAGCGAGAGCAGGACGGCGAGGAAGCTCGCGGCGTTGAGGAGGAAGACCCAGCCGGAGCCGACCGCGGCGATGAGCACGCCCGCGAGGGCCGGTCCGATCATCCGCGCCGAGTTGAAGGAGGCCGAGTTCAGCGAGACGGCGTTGGTGAGGTCGCGCTCCTCGACCAGCGCCGAGACGAACGTCTGGCGCACGGGCGCGTCGATCGCCGCGGCGAAGCCGAGCAGCAGGGCGAAGAGGTAGACCATCCAGAGCTGGACGACCCCGGTCACGACGATGAGTCCCAGGCCGAGCCCGAGCGCGCCCATCGCGCCCTGGGTGGCCATCAGGAGCTTCCGCCGGTCGAAGCGGTCGGCGATGAAGCCGGAGAAGGGGACCATCACGAGCTGCGGTCCGAACTGCAGTGCCATGGTCACGCCGAGCGCCGTCGCGTCGTGGTCGGTCAGGTCGTTGATCACGATCCAGTCCTGGGCCGTCCGCTGCATCCAGGTGCCGACGTTCGAGACCATCGCGCCCGCGAACCAGATGCGGTAGTTCGGCACGGCGAGGGAGCGGAACATCGCGCTCATCGGTCGGCCACCGCGCGCAGGACCGCCGCCGCGTCGTGGAGCAGGCGCAGGTCCTCGGGAGGGAGCTCCTCGAGGCGCGCCACGAGCCACGCGTCGCGGCTGCGGCGCACGTCGAGCACCAGTGCGGTGCCGGCCCCGGTGGGGCGGATGCGGGTGACGCGGCCGTCGGCGGGGTCGGCGAGGCGCTCCGCGAGTCCTTCGTCGACCAGGCAGCCGACCGTGCGGGTCATCGAGGGCGGGCGGACCCGCTCCGCCTCGGCCAGCTCGCCGAGGGTCTTGGCGCCCTCGCGGTGCAGGAGTGCGAGCACGCTGAACTGCGGATCGCTGAGCTCGTGCTGGGCCTTCTCCTGCCGGAGCCGCCGTCCGAGCCGGCCGACCGCTGCCCGCACCTCGCCCGCGAGGGAGGTCAGCGGGAGATCGGTCTGCAGGGTCTCGGTCGATGGCACATAGTTAGCCTAACAAAAGAACTGCCGCTCAGGCGGAGGTCCGCGCGGTCCGCACCGCTCCGATGCTCGCGGCGACCACGAGCGCGATCCCGACGGCCTCGACGGCGCTGAGGCGCTGACCGAGCACGAGGAAGCCCGAGAGCGCGGCCGCCCCGGGGGAGAGCGACATCAGGATCGAGAATGTGGAGGAGCGCAGGCGCCGCAGCGCCAGCAGCTCCAGCGCATAGGGCACCGCGGAGGAGAGCACCGCGACGGCGAGCCCGAGGAGCAGCACCGGCGGCACCACCAGGGCGGGTCCGGCGGAGGCGATGCCGAACGGCAGCGACACGATCGCGCCGGCCGCCAGCGCCAGCGCGAGCCCGTCGATCCCCTGGAACCGCCCGCCGGTGCGGCCGGCGAAGACGATGTACGCGGCCCAGAGCACAGCGGCCCCCAGCGCGAAGCCGACGCCGACCGGGTCCAGCGCCGAGAACCCGCCCTGCGACAGGGTCACCACTCCGGCCAGCGCGAGCACCGCCCAGACCAGGCTCAGCACGCTCCTCCCGGCGATCACCGAGAGCGTCAGCGGCCCGAGCACCTCGAGGGTGACGGCGGCGCCCTGCGGGATCCGGGCGATGGCCTCGTAGTAGCAGGCGTTCATCCCGCCGAGGGCGAGACCGTAGGCGGCGACGGTGGCCCAGTCGCTCCGGCTGTGGCCGCGCAGCCGCGGACGGCAGACCAGGAGCAGAACGACGGCCGAGAACACCAGCCGGAGCGTGACGGTGCCGATCGGCCCCGCGGCGGGGAAGAGCAGCACGGCGAAGGAGGCGCCCAGCTGCACGCTCGCGACCGACCCGAGCACCAGGCCGATCGAGCCCGCGCTCGCCGGGCGCCGCTCCGGAGCGGCCGCTGCGCTCAGCTGGAGCGCCGCTGCGTCTGGACGGGCGGGACGTTGTAGCCGAGCAGGCCGACGCCGGTCGCGTCCCAGCGCAGTGTGGTCAGCGAGACGTTGTCGACCACCGGGAAGGTGTGCCGGTAGGTCTCGGGGTTGATGCCGAGGTAGGCGCACAGCAGGAGGCGGATGAGCGTGCCGTGCGCGACGACGAGCACGCGGCCGTCGGGGTGCTCGCGGTGGATGCGGGCGAGCGAGGTGTTCGCGCGGGCGACGGCGTCGAGGCCGGACTCGCCGCCGGGCATCGGCTGGATGGCCGGAGCGGCGACCCACGCGTGGTACTCGTCCGGGAAGCGCTTCTCCATCTCGTCGGTGGTCAGCCCCTCGCCGCGGCCGAAGTCGACCTCGACCAGCGCCGGGTCGGGCTGCAGCTCGAGGTGGGCCGCCCGCGCGGCGGGCACGGCGGTGCGCACGGCCCGGACCAGGGTGGAGGAGTACACCGCCTCGAGGTCGGCGTCGACGGCCCAGGCGGCCAGAGTCGCCGCCTGGTCCTGGCCCCGGGGGGTCAGCGCGATGTCGGAGGAGCCCGCGAAGCGGTTCTCGGAGTGCCAGACAGTCTCTCCGTGCCGGGCGAGGATCAGGGTCGTCACCCCCTGAGCCTACCGACCGTGCGGGCCAGTGGGCCCCGCGCTCAGGCGGCGGGGACGCCGTAGTGCGCGTCGACCATCACCGGGAGGTGGTCCGAGACGCCCTGGGGCAGCGTGGAGACCCGCTCGATCCGCACGGAGTCGCTGATCGCGAAGTCGAAGTGGCCGCTGAAGTAGCGGTAGCGCGCGTAGGTGGGGGAGTCGCTCCGCGAGACCAGGTAGCCGTTCCGGGTCATCCGGCGGTCGAGTCCGCGGAAGAACCACGGGTAGTTGTAGTCGCCGACCATCAGGGAGGGGGTGTCCGGCGCGTACTCGCGCAGCCGGTTCAGCGCCTCGTCGATCTGCTTGCGGCGCAGGGCGTTGCCTGCCGACAGCGGAGCGGCGTGGAAGGAGGAGACCGCGATCGATCCGCCGTCGCGGTCGTCGAGGCGGACGGCCAGCAGGCGCTCGTGAGCGGGGGACATCACGCGGTCGTGCATGGACTTGCTGAGCTCGAACGCGGCGCTGCCGGAGAGCTCGAAGCGGTCCTGCGAGTAGTAGACGGCCAGGCCCAGGCGGTTGCGGGCCGTGACGGACGCGAGCCGGAGCGAGCCCACCTCCTGCGGCAGCTTCGTGGTGTCGCACTCCTGCAGGCACAGGACGTCGATGTCGTGGCGGGCGGCGAGGGGGGCGATCTCGGCGTGCGCTCGGTGCTCCCGGAGGTTGTAGGAGATCACGCGGAGGGCGCGTTCGGTCGGCTGCATTTCGCCAGTGTAGGGCGCGGCGCCCGAGCGCCGGCCGACCCTCCGGCGAACACGGAGGGACCTCCTCGGAACGCGGTCGGAACGTTCGCCGACCGGCCGGGGAGGTCCCTCGCGGAGCCGTGTCAGTGCTGCTCGGTGCCCGAGGCGTCGGTCTCGGCGTCGGTGCCGTGGACGCCGTCGGTGGGGCCCCAGTCGGGCAGCGGGGGGTTCTGCTCCTCGCCGTCGGCGCCGACGCCGTCGGCCAGGGGGGAGGCCGCGCCGCCGACCTCGTCGAGGCCCGCGGAGGTGCCGGTCTCGGTGGCGGGGTCGGGCGTGCGGGCGCCGTCGGTCGTGTCGGTGCCGTCGGTCGTGTCGGCGGGGGTGGGCTCGATGTCGTAGTCGGAGCTGCTCATGCCCCGACGCTACGACTCCGCCGCCCGCGGGGGCACCCCCTTGCGCTCCCGCGAACGACGGAGGCCCCCCGCACCGGGAAGGTGCGAGGGGCCTCCGAAGGGGGAGTGCTCAGCGTCCGTAGGCGGAGGCGGCGGGGCAGTCGAACGGGTCGCCGCCGGCCGACAGGCCGACCTTGTTGAGGTAGCGGACGACGATCGCGTACGACTCCATCAACGAGGTCTCGGTGTAGGGGATCTGGTGGGTGGTGCAGTACTCCTTGGCGATGACCTGCGCACGGCGCAGCGCCGGGCGGGGCATGTTCGGGAAGAGGTGGTGCTCCACCTGGTAGTTGAGGCCGCCCATGTAGAGGTCGGTGAACCAGGTGCTGCGGATGCTGCGCGAGGTGAGGACCTGGCGGCGGAGGAAGTCGACGCGCGCCTCCTTCGGCAGCAGCGGCATGCCCTTGTGGTTCGGCGCGAACGAGGCGCCCATGTAGAGGCCGAAGACGCCCAGCTGCACGCCGACGAAGGCGAACGCCATGCCGAGGGGGAGGGCCCAGAAGATGACGGCGAGGTAGAGGCCGACGCGGGTGACGAGCATGGTGATCTCGACCCAGCGCTTGTCGACCTTGCCCTTGCCGAACACGGTGCGGAAGCCGTGCAGGTGCAGGTTGAGGCCCTCGAGCAGCAGGAGCGGGAAGAACGCGTAGCCCTGGCGGCGGGTGAGCCAGGCGTAGAGGCCGCGCGAGCGGGCGGCGTCCTCGGCGGTGAAGGAGACGACGTCGCGCTCGATGTCCGGGTCCTTGCCCAGCACGTTCGGGTTCGCGTGGTGGCGGCTGTGCTTGGTCATCCACCAGGAGTAGCTGATGCCGACGAAGAGGTTCGCGAGGGTGCGCCCGGCGACGTCGTTGGCCTTGCCGGACTCGAACACCTGGCGGTGCGAGGCCTCGTGGGCGAGGAAGGCGAACTGGGTCAGCACGATGCCGAGGGCGGCGGCGAGCAGGAGCTGGAACCAGGAGTCGCCCAGCAGGACGAAGCCGGTGACGATGCCGCCGAGCGCGAGGACCAGCGCGCCGAACATCGTGTAGTAGAAGCCGGTGCGGCGGCGGAGGAGCCCCGCGTCGCGGACCGTGCTGAGGAGACCGGAGTACTCGGTCGTCGGGTTGACGCGGCCGTCGGCGCGGGGGCGGGTGCGGACGACGCGGGGGGCGCCTCCGGTGACGGACGTGGTGGTGGGGGTGCTCATCGGCGCCTCGCTCTTCGTGGTGACCGTCGGCGTCGACGGTCTCTCGGTGAGCGATCCCGACGGGGGCGGTCCGCTCATGGTTCACCGCGTCGGTAGGGGCCGGACGCGGCATCAGGGCGACCGGGGTCAAGGGCAACCTGGTGTGAACACTACGGGGACGGCGGCGGCACCGCACCATGGCGATTGCCAGCCTTCGCTCCGCGCGTGTCGGGAAGGGGAGTGCGCCTCCGGCGGGACCGCCGGAGGCGCACGGGCTCAGGAGCCGATCGAGTCCTGCGGGCGGCCGGACTTGAGCGCGGCGAGGCGCGCCTCCACCTCGGTCATCTCGCCGAGGTCCTCGAGCGACTCGAACTGCGCGTCCAGGCTCGAGGAGGCGAGCTCCTCCGCGCCGCGGACGCGCGCCTCCTCGCGGCGGATCTTCTGCTCGAAGCGGCTCACCTCGCTCGTCGGGTCCATCAGGTCGATGCTCTTCACGGCGTCCTGGACCTGGCTCTGCGCCTCGACGGTCTTCGAGCGCGCGATCAGCTCGTCGCGCTTGCTCGAGAGCTGCTGCAGCTTCTCGCGCATCTGGTTCAGGCCCGTCTTGAGCTTGTCGACGACCTCGGTCTGCGAGGCGATGGTCGGCTCGGCGTCCTTCGCCTCCTTCTCGGACTGGATCTGGCGCTGCAGAGCGACCTTGGCCAGCGCGTCGAACTTGTCGGCGTCGCCGGCGCTCCCGCCGGTGCGCAGCTCGTCGGCCTTGCGGCTCGCGGCGAGGGCCTTGCCGCCCCACTCCTGGGCGTTCTGCACGTCCTCGCGGTAGTCGTCCTCGAGCAGGCGCAGGTTGCCGATCGTGGTGGCGATCGCCGCCTCGGCGTCGCGGATGCTGTCGGTGTAGTCGCGGACCATCTGGTCGAGCATCTTCTGCGGGTCCTCGGCCTGGTCGAGGAGCGCGTTGATGTTGGCCTTCGCGAGCTGCGCGATGCGGCCGAAGATCGACTGTCTCTGTGCCATGGGTGTCTCTCCTTGCGTCGTGGGTGGTGCCGGATGTCGGAGGTGGTGCCGGAGTCGTGGGGGAGGTGGTGGTCGTCGGTCGTGCGCGGATGCCCGGGGGCGCTCAGAAGCGCCCGCCGCCGCCGCGTCGTCCGCCTCCGCCGCTGCTGCGCCCGCCGCCGAAGCCGCCGCCGCCGGAGCGCCGGGACGAGCCGCCTCCGCCGAAGCCGCCCGAGCGGTAGCCGCTGCGGCGTCCGCCTCCCAGGAGCGACTCGACCAGGATCCCGCCGAGGAACGCGCCGGTCGTGTCGCCACCGTAGGGGCTGCCGACGGCGTTCGGGGCGGAGTAGGAGCCGGCGTCGGCCCGCGCCCGCTCGAGCGCCTGCTGGGCGAGCTGCGAGGCGCGCTGGGCGGAGGCGAGAGCCTCGCGGGGGTCGGTGGCGGCGATGCGCTCGGCGTACTCGGCCGAGCGGGCGGCCTCGGCGACGCGGGTGCGCGCCTCCGAGCCGACCGCGCCGCGGCGGGCCGCGATGAAGTCCTCGGCGGCCGAGACGCGGCTGCGGGCGGAGGTGAGCTCGGCGCCGAGGGCGGCCCGCTCGCGCTCGCGCTGGGCCTGCGCGTCGCGGAACCCGCCGACGGCGGCGTCGATCGTGGCGTCGGCGGCGGTGAGCGCCTCGAGCAGGGCGAGCGGGTCGTTCGGCCGCACGGAGGCGGCGCGCTCGACGTCGTCGAGGGCGGCCTCGGTCGAGGCGACCGCCGCGGCGACGTTCTGCGCCTGGGCGGCGGACTCCGCGTCCTGGGCGGCGGACTCCGCGTCCTGGGAGGCGGCGAGCGCTCGTCCCTGCGCCACGTCGGCGCGGATCTCGGCGATGCGGCCGGCGAGCGAGGCCTCCGCTTTCTGCAGCTCGTCGCCGCGCGTCGCCACCGCGTCGACGAGCCCGGAGGCCTGCTCGGCGGCCTGCTGCCCGGCGCGCAGCAGCACGGCGGCGCGGCCGGAGTCGCCGGCCTGCAGCGCCTGCTGGGCGCCGGCGAGCTGGTCGCGGGTGAAGCGGAGGCGGTCCTCGGCCTGGTCGGCGTCGTCGCCCACGTCGTCGATCGCGGTCGGCGCGTAGCGGGAGGCGAGCTCGGCGAGGCGGGCGCGGGCCGAGGGGAGGCGGTCGCCGACCTCGGCGGCGCGAGCCGAGAGCGCGGCGGCGACCTGCGGCGCGTTCTTCTCGAGGTCGCGCAGCTCCTCGAACGCGCTCGCGCGCTCGTCGAGCGTCTGCTCGGCGTCGGCGCAGAGCTGGAGGATGCGCTGGTAGCCGTCGCGGCGCTCCTGATCGGTCTCCGGCTCGGCGTCGTCGAGGCGCTGCTGCAGGGTGAAGGCCTCGCCGAGCAGGCGCTTCGCGGTGACGAGCGCCTCGCGGAACGCGCCGGTCGCGTCGGCGCCGAACTGCGCCTCCGCGAAGCCGACCTCCTGCTCGCTGGTGCGGACGGCGTCGTCGGCGTGGACGAGGGCCGATCCGGCACGGGTGGCGAGTTCGTCGATCGAGGCCTCCACCGCTTCCTGGGCGCGGCGCTTCCGCGCGCGGCGGACGAGCAGCAGCACCACGAGGCCGACCACGACGAGGGCCGCGAGCACGCCGAGCGCGATCAGCAGCCCCGAGCCGAGGGACTCGCCGGCGCTGGGCGCGTCGAGGCGCTGCCCGATCCCGTCGGCGGCGGCCACCGCGGCTCCGGCCCAGTCGCCGTCGGCGAGCCTCGGCTCGATGTCGTCGGACTGGAGCGAGGAGACCTGCGCGTCGTCGAGGGCGAAGCCCTGCGCGACCGACACCTGGTACTGGCGGGCGTCGACCGCGACGGCCAGGAGGACGTCGTCGGTGCCCAGTCCGTTGCGGGTCGCGGTCTCGTCCGCCCACGCGGCGCGGTCGGACGGATCGGTGAAGGAGTCGACGAAGGCGACGAACAGCTGCACGCGGTGCTGGTCGTAGAGGGCCCGCGAGGCCTGCTCGATCTCGGCGGTCTCTCCGGAGCTCAGCACCCCGACCGAGTCGAGGACGGTGGAGGAGGAGAAGGAGACGGGCGATTCGGCCGTCGCCGCGGTCGCGGGGACCAGCGCGAGGACCGCGGCGATCAGGAGGGCCGCGAGCGCCGGCAGCAGCCGGAAGCTCACGGGGTGGTGGGGTCTCGCCGGCATCGCGCACACTCCTTCGTCGTCGCCTCCCGAGTGTAGACAGCCCCGGTGTCCGAGCAGGGGTCGGGAGGCGGCAGGCCGTCGACCGCGTGCCCGGGGCGCGGGGGATGGGAGAACGCCGGGAGGAGGAATGACCGTGCTCCGCTCGCGGTTGCTGCCCGGAGTGCGCCGCAGGTGCACGTGCCTCCCCCCTCAGGGCAGCCCCCTGAGACAGCTCCGTAGAAAGGCGATCCCGTGGATCCGTTCTCCCCCCTCACCGCCGGCGACCTCGACCTCCCCAACCGCATCGTCCTGGCACCGATGACGCGACTGCGCTCCGACGAGCAGGGCGTGCCCGGCGCGATCGTCGCCGAGTACTACGCCCAGCGCGCGAGCATGGGCCTGCTGATCAGCGAGGGCGTCTTCCCCAGCGCCGAGTCCAAGGGCTACGCCGGGCAGCCCGGCATCGAGACCGACGCGCAGGCCGCGGGCTGGCGCGCCGTCGCCGACGCCGTGCACGCCGCGGGCGGGCGCATCGTCATGCAGCTGATGAACGCGGGCCGCGTCTCGCACACCGAGATCACCGGCACCGACCGCATCGTCGCCCCGAGCGCCGTCGCCATCGACGGAGAGGTGCACACCCCCTCCGGCAAGAAGCCCTTCCCGGTGCCGCACGCGCTGACCACCGAGGAGCTGGCGACCGTCCGCGACGAGTTCGTCGCCGCCGCCCGCCGCGCGATCGACGCCGGCTTCGACGGAGTCGAGGTGCACGGCGCCAACGGCTACCTGCTGCACGAGTTCCTCTCGCCCGTCTCCAACGTGCGCACCGATCAGTACGGCGGGACCCCGGCCGAGCGCGCCGCGTTCCCGCTCGAGGTCACCCGCGCGATCGTCGACGAGGTCGGAGCGGGCCGCGTCGGCATCCGCCTCTCGCCGGCCCACAACATCCAGGACGTCGTCGAGACCGACGCCGACGACGTGCGCGCCACCTACGAGGCCGTCGTCGACGGGCTCGCCCCGCTCGGCCTGGCCTACCTCAGCGTCCTGCACGCCGAGCCCGCCGGCGAGCTGGTCCAGGACCTCCGCTCGCGCTTCGACGGCGTCTTCATCGCCAACAGCGGCTTCGGCTCGCCGACCAGCCGCGAGGAGGCGACCGAGCTGATCAGCGAGGGCCACGCCGACGCCGTGGCCGTCGGCCGCCCGGCGATCGCCAACCCCGACCTGGTCGAGCGCTGGCAGGGCGGGCACCCCGAGAACGAGGTCGTCCAGGAGACGGTCTACGGCGGAGGAGCCGAGGGCTACACCGACTACGAGCCCCTCTCGGCGTAATCGCGACTCACGCGGAAGGCCCGCTCCCTCGAGGGGGAGCGGGCCTTCCGCGTACCGGGGGATCAGCTCTCGCTGCCCCGGCTCTTCAGCTCGGACTCGATGCGGGCGTCCTGCTCGGGCGAGAGCTCGTGGTCCTCGTCCTCCGGGCCGGCCGTCTCGCCGACGCGGCCCTCGCCGAGGGCGTGGATCGAGGTGATCTCGTCCTCGAGCGCGGCGTCGCGGTCGTGCTCGCTCACGAGCCGGTCTCGATCTCCCCGGCGGAGACGGCCTCGGCGTACTTGCGGAGGTCCGGGCCGGGCTCGAAGTCGATGAAGCGGTCCTTGAGGCGCGCGTTCAGCTCGGCGAACACGTCCTCCCAGGGCTCGCCCTTCTTGCTCGTCGCGAGGTCGAGCACCGCCTCGCGGAGGACCCTGTCCGAGTCCTCGAGGATCTTGTCGCGGGCTTCGTCGTTCCAGCGGATGTCCTGTGCGTCCATGCTCCGACCGTAGGCGCGGGGCCGGGACGCCCCAAGGACTTGCGGGCGGGGGGCGGGAGGCGTAGGAGCCCCCGCCGCTCCGCGCTCAGGAGAGCGCCGGCAGCACCTCGCGCTCGAACAGCTCGATGCCGGACCGGTCGTAGGCGGCGTCCGGGAAGTAGAGGATGCCGTAGTCCATCCCGCGCGACTGCATGCCGGCGAGGCGGTCGACGATCTGCGCGGGAGTGCCGACCGCGAGCGCGTCGGGGCTGCGGTACTCGGCGACGAAGGACGCCGCTCCCTCCGCGCCGAGGTACGGGACCACGCGCTCCTCGAGACGCTGCAGCGCCGCCTCGACCTCCGCCTCCGTCTCGCCGATCACGACGTTGTAGTTCGAGCTCCGGGTGATCGCCGAGAAGTCGGTGCCCAGGCGCTCGCAGTGCCCGCGGAGGACCGAGCTCTTGTGGTCGAACGCCTCCGGGGTCCCGGCGAAGTTCGTGTACTGCGCGTACTGGGCCGCGATCCGCAGCGTGACCTTCTCGCCGCCGCCGGCGACCCACAGCGGGATGCCGCCCTCCTGCAGGGGCAGCGGCCGGTTCTGCGCGCCGTCCACCTGGTAGTAGCGGCCGTCGAGGGTCGCGGACCCGGTCGTCCAGGCCTGCTGCAGGATCTGCACTCCCTCGTCGAGCCGGCCCAGCCGCTCGGCGATCGGCGGGAAGCCGTAGCCGTACGCGCGCCACTCGTGCTCGTACCAACCGCCGCCGATGCCCATCTCGACCCGCCCGCCCGAGACGATGTCGACGGTCGTCGCGACCTTGGCGAGGTAGGCGGGGTTCCGGTAGCCCATGCAGGTGCACATCTGGCCCAGCCGCACGCGCGACGTGGTGGCGCCGAACGCGCTCATCAGCGACCACGCCTCGTGCGTCGCCTCCTCCGTCACCTGCGGGACGGTGTGGAAGTGGTCGTAGACCCAGATCGACTCCCAGGCGCCGTCGTCGGCGTGCCGGGCGAGGTCGCTCATGGTGCGCCACTGGTCGGCGGCCGGGACGCCGACGAGGTCGTGGCGCCAGCCCTGGGGGATGAAGAGTCCGAATCGCATGCCGCCGACCCTAGGGCGGCCCGCCCCCGAGGTCGAGGGGGTCGCGGTGCTCGCGTACGCTTCCGACCGATGCTGACCTTCACAGAGGATCTCGGACTCCCCGTCCTCGCGCTGATGATCCTCGCCGCCTTCGCGGCCGGCTGGATCGACGCGGTCGTGGGCGGCGGCGGCCTCCTCCAGCTCCCGGCCCTGCTCCTCGTGCCGGGGATCTCGCCCGTGCAGGCGCTCGCCACGAACAAGCTGGCCTCGATCTTCGGCACGACCACCAGCGCGATCACCTACTACCGGCGCGCGAAGCCCGATCTGCGAACCGCGCTGCCGATGGCGGCGGTCGCCCTCGCGGGCAGCTACGGAGGCGCGACGCTCGCCGGCCTCCTCCCGGCCGCGGTGTTCAAGCCGATCATCGTCGTCGCGCTGATCGTGGTCGCCGTCGTGACGATCGCGCGCCCGGCGCTGGGCAGCGTCACGGTGCTCAAGCACGCGGGCCGGCGTCACCTCGTCACCGCGGCCGTGCTGGGACTCCTGATCGGCTTCTACGACGGCCTGATCGGACCGGGCACCGGCACCTTCCTGATCATCGCCCTGATCACCGCGCTGGGCTACGACTTCCTGCTCGCCAGCGCCAAGGCGAAGATCGTCAACGTCGCGACCAACCTCGGCGCCCTGCTCTACTTCGTGCCGGGCGGGCACGTGATCTGGCTGCTGGGCCTCCTGATGGGCGCCGCCAACGTGGCGGGCGCGTACCTCGGCTCGCGGATGGCCGTCGCTCGTGGCAGCCGCTTCATCCGGGTCGCGTTCCTCGTCGTGGTCGGCGCCCTCATCCTCAAGGTCGGCTCCGACGTCTGGACCGAGAACCTGGCGCCGCTGCTGCGCTAGCGCGGGCTGCGGGACCGAGCCGCGGAACGAGGACGGGACCCCCGCCGCAGCAGAAGGTCCCGTCCTCGTTCCGATCGCTCGGCGCTCCGCTCCGCCGACCTCAGCCGAAGGGGATCGAGCCGACCAGCACGCCGACGGCAAGCATGACCAGCGAGACGACGACCGCTCGCCACAGCACCTTGCGGTGGTGGTCGCCGAGGTTCACCGCGGCGAGGGAGACGAGCAGGAGGATCGCCGGGACCAGCGGGCTCTGGAGGTGCACCGGCTGCCCGGTGATCGAGGCGCGCGCCATCTCGACCGGCGAGATGCCGTAGTTCGCCGCGCTCTCGGAGAGCACGGGGAGGATGCCGTAGTAGAACGCGTCGTTCGACATGAAGAAGGTCATCGGGATGCTGAGCACGCCGGTGATCACGGCGAGGAACGGTCCGAGCGCCGGCGGGATCACCGCGACGACCCACTCCGCCATGGCGTCGACCATGCCGGTGCCGTTGAGGACGCCGATCAGCACACCGGCCGCCAGCACCATCGACACGACGCCCACGATGCTCGGCGCGTGCTTGACGATCTCGGCCGCCTGGTCCTTCATCTTCGGGAAGTTGATCAGGAGGGCGACCGCGGAGCCGACCATGAACACGTAGGGCAGCGGCAGGATGTCGGCGACCAGCAGCGTCATCACCGCGAGGGTCAGGACCAGGTTCACCCAGATCAGCTTCGGGCGCAGCGTCTCGCGCTCGGGGTCGAGCATCGTGTCGGCCATCGCGGTGTCGGCGTCGTCGGCCTGCACGCGGGCGGCGACCGCCACCTGGGCTCCGCGCAGGGCCTGAGGGCCGCGGAGGAAGGAGAAGCGCTCCCGGGCGACGGTGCGGATGCCCCCGGTCAGGGCCGCGAGGCCGCCGGTGCGGGCGCCGCCCGAGCGGGAGGAGGAGCCGCGGCCGGCGCCGACGAGCTCCTGCTCGAGCATCGGCTCGGCCAGCGCGAGCGAGCCGAGGCGGCGGCGCTCGCCGAGCCCGAGGAACCAGGCGAAGACGAGCGTGACGGCCAGGCCCACCGCGAGCGAGGGGAGCATCGGCACGAAGATCTCGCTCGGCGAGACCTGGAGGGCCGCGGCGGCGCGCACCGTCGGTCCGCCCCAGGGGACGATGTTGAGCGTGCCGTTGGCCAGGCCCGCGACGCAGGTCAGCACGACCGGGTTCATCCCCAGGCGCAGGTAGATCGGGAGCATCGCGGCGGTGGTGACGATGAAGGTGGTCGAGCCGTCGCCGTCGAGCGAGACCGCACCCGCGAGCAGCGCCGTGCCGAGCACGACCTTCGCCGGGTCGTCGCCGAGCGCGCGGACGATGAAGCGGATCAGCGGGTCGAAGAGCCCGACGTCGATCATGATCCCGAAGTACATGATCGCGAACATCAGCAGCGCGGCCGTGGGCGCGAGGCTGCCGATCGCCTCGAGGACCATGTCGCCGATGCCGAGGCCGGCGCCCGCGAAGAGGCCGAAGATCGTCGGCACGACGATCAGGGCGACCATCGGCGTCAGCCGCTTGGTCATGATCAGGGCCATGAAGGCCAGGATCATGGTGAAACCGAGTACTACCAACACAGCTGACTCCTTCGTCCAGTGCCTCCGCCCGCGCTCGGCGGGAGAGCCGGCCGGGAGATGGTGGAAACCCTAGGCAGCTCCGCGTCCGGCGCCGGGGTATCGCTCATTACGGCGACATCTGCGCATAGTGTGGCTTCTGCGCATTCTGCGCACGACGACGGCGAGGAGGCCCCGATGCGCTTCGCGACCCACGTCCTGGTCCTGCAGCTCGCCACGGTGTCGGCCGCCGTGCTGGTCTGCGCCGGCCTCGTCACCGCGCTCAGCGTCCAGCAGCTGCGCGGCGAGGCGGAGGGGACGGCGCTCGCCATCGCCCGCACCGTCGCCGAGGACCCCGACGTGCAGGACGCGGTCGCCGCGTCCTCCGCGGTGCCCGGCGCGCCCGCCGCCTCGGAGCTGCGCGGCGGACCGCTCGAGGACGTCGCCGCCGCCGTCGAGCAGCGCACCGGCGCGCTCTTCGTCGTGATCACCGACGATCAGGGCATCCGCCTCGCGCACCCCGACGAGGACCGCCTCGGCGAGCGGGTCTCGACCAGCCCCGACGAGGCGCTCGCCGGGCGCGAGAGCGTCTCGTGGGGCACCGGCACGCTGGGCGAGTCGGCACGGGCCAAGGTCCCGGTCTTCGCCGCGGGGGAGCAGCGGGTCGTCGGGGAGGTCAGCATCGGTTTCGCGCGCTCCAGCGTCTTCACCGACCTGCCGACCGCGCTGCTCGGCGTCCTCGCCGCGGCGCTCGCCGGGCTGGTGCTCGCCGCCGTCGCCTCCGTCTTCATCCGCCGCCGCCTGCTGCGCCTGACGCTCGGCCTCGCCCCGGAGGAGCTCACCTCGCTCGTGCAGGACCAGGCCGCCGTGCTCGACGGGGTCGACGAGGGCGTGCTCGCGCTCGACCGCGACGGGCGCGTCGGCGTCTGCAATGCGCGGGCCGCCGCGATCCTCGGCTCCGACGACCCGACCGGGCGGGCGCTGCACGGGCGGCCGCTCGCGGAGCTCGACCTGCCCGTTCCGCTGGCCGACGCGATCGGGGCCGCGCTGCACTCCGTCGAGCCGCCCCGCCCCGGAGGCGAGGAGGGCTTCGTCGTCCGCTCCCGCATCGTCTACGTCGACATCCGCCGGGTGACCCGCGGCGACCGCGACCTGGGCGTGGTGGTGGTGCTGCGCGACCGCACCGACCTCGCCGCGCTGAGCCGGCGCCTCGACGCGGTCGGCGCGATGACCAACGCGCTCCGGGTGCAGCGGCACGAGTTCGCCAACCGCCTGCACGTGGTCGCGGGCCTGCTGGATGCGGGGCGGACCGCGTCGGCGCGCGACTACCTCGACGAGGTGCTGACCCGCGGCCCGCTCAAGTACCCGGTGCAGCACGCCGACCGGCTGCAGGAGCCGTACCTCCAGGCGCTCGTCGGGGCGAAGGGGATCGAGGCGGCCGAGCGCGGTGTGCTGCTGACGCTCGGCGAGGAGACGCTGGTGCGCGGCACCGTCGTCGAGCCGGAGGACGTCGCCACGGTGGTCGGGAACCTGGTCGACAACGCGGTGCGCGCGGCGGTCGAGGGGCGGCGCGACGTGCGCTTCGTCGAGGTCGAGCTGCTCGACGACGGCGACGCGCTCTTCGTGACGGTCGCCGACTCCGGCGACGGAGTGCTCGATCCGGACTCGCTGTTCGACCGGGCCGGCGCGGGCGACCCCGTCGAGGACGACGGACGCGTGCACGGTCGGGGCTTCGGCCTGCCGCTGTGCCGTGAGGTGGCCGCCCGGCGCGGCGGCGAGGTCTGGCTGGCGGACGCCGGCGGAGCGGAGTCGGGGGCCGTGCTGTGCGCGCGCCTCCCCGGAGCGGTGCTGCCGCCGGAGCAGGACGGGGACGGGTCATGAGCGCGGACACGGCGCGGGAGCGCACGGTGCTGGTGGTGGACGACGACTTCCGGGTCGCCCAGCTGCACGCGGACCTGGTCGAGGCGCGGCAGGGGCTGACGGCCCTTCCTCCGGTGCACACGGCGCGCGCGGCGCGGGCGGCCGTCGCCGAGCACGCGCCCGATCTGCTGCTGCTCGACGTGCACCTGCCGGATCAGAGCGGGATCGCGCTGCTCCGCGAGCTCGACACCGACGCGTTCGTCGTCAGCGCCGCCTCCGACGGGGCGACGGTGCGGCGCGCCCTGCACGCGGGGGCGCTCGGGTACCTCATCAAGCCGTTCGAGGCGCGCCTGCTCGGCGAGCGCCTCGACGCGTACGTGCGGTTCCGGAACGTGCTGCGGGAGGACCGCGCGGCCGATCAGGAGGCGGTGGAGCGGGCGCTGCGCATCCTGCACTCGGGCGACGCGACCGCCGCGCAGCCCTCGCGCTCGGCGACCGAGCAGCTCGTCCTGGCGCGCCTGGCCGAGTCGGGCGCCGAGCTGTCGGCCCTCGAGGTGGCCGAGCGCGCCGGCATCTCGCGCGCCACCGCCCAGCGCTACCTCTCGGGTCTCGCGGGCCGCGGCCTCGTCGAGATGACCCTCAGCTACGGCACCACCGGCCGCCCGGAGCACCGCTACCGCGCCCGCTGACCCTCCGCGAGCGGAGTCCGCGATCGAGCCGGCGGGACGTTCTCGGCGGTCGGGACCCGCTCTCAGGGGACCGACCGCCAGTGGGAGCCGACCGCGGTGCGCAGCCCGCGGCGCACGAAACGGCCCGTCGAACCGGCGATCCGCGTGTCAGCGGCTCGTCGTAGGCGGTCGGGACCCGCTCTCGGGAAACCGACCGCCTAGGGGAGCCGACTGCGGTGCGCCGCCTCGCGGCGCACGAGACGACTCAGTGCGTCGCGTCGACGTCCGCGCCCGCGGCCTCGGCCACGCGGCGGCGCTCGGCGGCCTCGGCGGCCATGCGGCGGCCCTTGGGGCTGACGAGGGAGGCGATCACCGTGATCACGAGGACGCCGATGATGACCGAGAGCGACAGTCCGGTGCCGATCTCGAAGACCTCCACGTGCTCGCCGTTGTTGATGAACGGCAGGTTGTTCTCGTGGAGCGCGTGCAGGATCAGCTTCACGCCGATGAAGGCGAGGATCGCGGCGAGGCCGATGCTGAGGTAGACGAGGCGGTCGAGCAGGCCGTCGATGAGGAAGTACAGCTGGCGCAGGCCCAGCAGCGAGAACGCGGTCGCCGTGAAGACGAGGTACACGTCGCTGGTGAGGCCGAAGATCGCCGGCACGCTGTCGAGTGCGAACAGGATGTCCGTTCCGCCGATCGCCGCCATGACGAGGATCATCGGCGTGAGGACCTTCTTGCCGTCGATGTGCGTGTAGAACTTGTCGCCGTCGTACTGGTCGCTCGTCTTGAAGATCCGCTTGGCCAGGCGCACCATCACGTTGTCGCTGGAGTGGTCGTCGCCCGGCTTGACCAGGTTGAACGCGGTCAGCAGCAGGATCAGGCCGAAGATGTAGAAGACCCAGGCGAACGAGTTGATCAGTGCGGCGCCGAGGAAGATGAAGCCGGTGCGGGCGATCAGCGCGAAGACGATGCCGAAGAGGAGCACCTTCTGCTGGTCGGCGCGGGGCACCTTGAAGCTCGCCATGATGATGAGGAAGACGAACAGGTTGTCGACCGAGAGGGCCTTCTCGGTGATGTACCCCGCGAAGTACTCCGATCCGGGCGTCGCTCCGCCGAAGACGAGGACGCCGAGCCCGAAGAGCACGGCGATGCCGACGTAGAGCGCCGACCAGATCGACGACTCCTTCAGCGTGGGCTCGTGGGCCTTCCGGACGTGGAAGAAGAAGTCGAAGAGCAGGAGCAGGACGATGAAGACGATCGTCAGGGTCCAGATCAGGGGCGATACGGTCATGAAGGGGCTGGCCTCGCTCGTGAAGGGGGGTCGGGGGACGGTCGCGGGGGTCGCTCGTCAAGGGAAAAGGTAGCGAGGCACCGTGGCGAGCAGGGCGCCCGCCGATGGATCGTGAGTATCTTCTCAGTTCTCAGCGCGCCCCTCGCGCCCAGCGGCCGGAGCGCCACACTGGTCACCATGACCGGCGCCGCTGTCGACAGGACCTTCCAGGACGCCTCCGGCGTCGTCATCCACTACCGCTGGTGGCCGCACCCCTCGCCCCGCGCGATCGTGCAGCTGGCTCACGGGGTCGGCGAGCACTCGGGGCGCTACGTCGAGCTGGCGGAGGCGCTGGTCGCCGCCGGGTACGCGGTCGCGGCGGACGACCACCGCGGGCACGGCCGGACCGGCCTCGAGCAGCACGGCGGCGACTCCTCCCGGCTCGGACTGCTGGGGCCGGGCGGCCTGCGCGCGACCGAGGCGGCGATCCTCCGGCTGACGGAGCTGCTCGCGGAGGAGAGCCCGGGAGTGCCGATCGTGCTGCTCGGCCACTCCTGGGGGTCGCTCATGGCGCAGCGGATCGTCGACCACCACTCCGGCGCCTATGCCGCGCTCGTGCTGAGCGGCACGGCCTACCGCCTCCCGGGGCACATGAACGCGGGCGACCTGGCGAAGCGGCACCGCGTCGCCGGCGGCCTCGGCCTCGAGTGGCTCTCCCGCGACCCGGAGGTCTGGCAGCGGTTCCACGACGACCCCCTCACCTTCACCACGCCGCTCGCGAAGCGGATCGGGCTGGTCGAGACCCTGCGGCTGGTCGGCCGCCCGAAGCGCGGGCCCGAGCATCCACTGCCCCTGCTGCTGGTCGTGGGCGCCGACGACACCCTCGGCGGCGAGCGGTCGGTGCGCGCGCTCGCCCAGGCCTACCGGCGGCGGGCCGGGTACACGGACGTCTCGGTGCGGGTGTACCCGGAGGCGCGGCACGAGCTGTTCCAGGAGCTCAACCGGGCCGAGGTCACGGCCGATCTCGTGGAGTGGCTGGGCGAGCGCTTCCCCGCCCCGGCTCGCGCCTAGGCTGGCGTCATGCATGGCGAGTACAAGGTCCCCGGCGGAAAGCTCGTGGTCGTCGACCTCGACGTGGTCGACGGGAGGTTCGCCGGGTTCCGCCTGGCGGGCGACTTCTTCCTCGAGCCCGACACGGCCCTCGACGACATCGATCGCGCGGTCGTGGGCCTCCCGGCCGAGACCGACGCGAAGTCCATCGCCGCCGCCATCCGGCAGGCGCTCCCGGCCGACGCGGTCCTGCTCGGCTTCACGCCCGAGGCCGTCGCGGTCGCGATCCGCCGCTCGCTGCAGAAGGCGACCAGCTGGCGCGACTACGACTGGCGCATCGTGCACGACCGGGCCGTCCCTCCCGCGACCCACCTGGCGCTCGACGAGGTGCTGACCGCCGCGGTCGGCGAGGGCCGCCGGGAGCCGACGCTGCGGATCTGGGAGTGGGACCAGCCCGCCGTCGTCATCGGCAGCTTCCAGTCGCTCCGCAACGAGGTCGACCTCGACAACGCGGCGAAGTACGGCGTCGACGTGGTCCGCCGCATCTCGGGCGGCGGCGCGATGTTCATGGAGGCGGGCAGCGTCGTCACGTACTCGCTCTACGTCCCCGGCGACCTCGTCCAGGGGCTGACCTTCGCCGACTCCTACGCCTTCCTCGACGAGTGGGCCGTCAGCGCGCTGCAGTCGCTCGGGATCGACGCGGTCTACCAGCCGCTCAACGACATCACGTCGCCCTCGGGCAAGATCGGCGGTGCCGCGCAGAAGCGCCTGGGCTCCGGCGCTGTCCTCCACCACGTGACCATGAGCTACGACATCGACGCCGAGAAGATGGTGCAGGTGCTGCGGATCGGCCGCGAGAAGCTCTCGGACAAGGGCATCGCCTCCGCCGTGAAGCGCGTCGACCCGCTGCGCAGCCAGACCGGGCTCAGCCGCGCCGAGATCATCGAGCGGATGAAGGCGACCTTCGTGCAGCTGCACGGCGGCGAGGCGGGGACGCTGACCGAGGAGGAGTACGCGGCGGCGGAGGAGCTGGTGCGGACGAAGTACTCGACTCTGGAGTGGCTGCGGCGCGTCCCCTGACCCGCGGGTCCGAGGCGGCGGTCGCCGGCGCGTGGCCCCGGAGTGGAACGCGGCGGACCGGACCGGCGGGAGCCCCTCAGCTCGCGAGGAGCTCCTGGTAGTCCGGGTGATCGGCGATGAACTCGGCGACGAACGGGCAGGCCGGGACGATGCGCCCGCCGAAGCGCTCGTGCGCGTCGTCGAGGGCCGCCTCGACGAGGGTCTCGCCGAGGCCCTCGTGGCGGTGCTCGGGCGCGATCTCGGTGTGGAGGAAGACCACGTCGCGGCCGCGGACGGCGTAGTCCGCGACTCCGACGGTCTCGCCGTCGAGCCAGAGCGTGTAGCGGGACGAGTCCTCGTCGTGGCGCACCTCGGAGATCATCGCGCCACTCTACGCCGGAGCCTCCCCGGCACCCGTCGAGCCCGGGCGCGAGGCGCGGAGCGTGTCGCCGGGCTCGCGCGCACTGGCACAATTGCCGGGTGCCCAGGACGATCCAGATCGCGGACGGCGTCCCGGAGTCGCGGAGCGCGGTGTTCCACGCCGACAACCTCGAGGTCCTGCCGCAGCTGGCCGACGGGGCCTTCACCGTCGTCTACCTCGACCCGCCGTTCAACACGGGCCGGGCGCAGGTGCGCACCTCGACCACCTCGGTGCGCTCCACCACTGGCACGATCGCCGGCTTCAAGGGGCGCAGCTACGAGCGGATCCGCGGCGACCTCCTCCGCTACGACGACCGCTTCGACGACTACTGGTCGTTCCTCGAGCCGCGTCTGGCCGAGGCGTGGCGGCTCCTCGCCGACGACGGCACCCTCTACCTCCACCTCGACTACCGCGAGGCGCACTACGCGAAGGTGCTGCTCGACGCGCTCTTCGGCCGCGAGTGCTTCCTCAACGAGATCATCTGGGCCTACGACTACGGAGCGAAGGCCACGCGCCGCTGGCCGACCAAGCACGACACGATCCTCGTCTACGTGAAGGACCCGCGCGGCTACCACTTCGACTCCGCCGCCGTGGACCGCGAGCCGTACATGGCCCCGGGCCTGGTGACCCCCGAGAAGGCCGAGCGCGGCAAGCGGCCGACCGACGTGTGGTGGCACACGATCGTCTCGCCGACCGGCCGCGAGAAGACCGGGTACCCGACGCAGAAGCCGGAGGGGATCCTCCGCCGCATCGTGCAGGCGTCCAGCCGCGAGGGCGACGCCGTCCTCGACTTCTTCGCCGGCTCCGGCACGACCGGCGCCGTCGCGCACGCTCTCGGCCGCCGCTTCGTCCTCGTCGACGAGCACGCCGACGCGGTCGCCGTCATGCGCCGCCGCTTCGCCGCCCTCGACCCGGCGCCGCTCTTCCTCTGACGCGGGCCCTCTCGACTCGTCAGACGTCGCCGTCGTCGCTCGCCACCCCCGCGACTCCTGCGCACCGGCCGGCTCCCACTGTCCAGAAGGTGTCGCACTCGACATCGATCGCTCCGACTGTCCAGGAGTTGTCGCACTCGACGCCGACTGCGACAACTCCTGGACAGTCGTGGTGGGAGGCGCGCCTCCCCAGGTGCGGGATCAGGGGTTCGTCCACAGAATGCGGATCGCGGGAGACGGACGAGGATCACGGACCGCCAGAATCGCGGCATGTCCAGCACCGACCTCGGAGCCTTCACCCGGCGAGCGGCACTCCGCGCCGGGATGACGGACGCCCGGCTGCGCACTCCCGCCCTGGCCAGCCCCTTCCACGGAGTGCGCACCCGGGTGGCGCCCGTCACGCACCTGGAACGAGCCGCCGCCTATCTGCCGCGGCTGCGGCCCTGGCAGCTCTTCTCCCACCTGACCGCGGCCGAAGCCTGGCGAGTGCCGCTCCCGGCGCGACCCGGCGAGGACGATCCGATCCACGTGGCGGCGACGACGCCGCACCGGCCCCCCAGGACCCGGGGTGTGATCGGCCACACCCTCACGGAGACGGACAGGGTCGAGCGGCACGGCCTGCCGGTGACAGGAGCGGTGTCGACGTGGATCGCGCTCGCGCCACTGCTGTCCGCCCGCGATCTCCTCGCGGCGACGGACCACCTCCTGTTCGAGCCGCGCTACCCGCGCCGGGACGATCCGCGTCCCCATGTCCGGCTTCACGAGCTGCAGGACCGCCTGGCCTCCCATCGGGGCCGGGGCCGACGCGGCCTGGCTGAGGCTCTGCGGCTGGCATCGACCGGAGCCGCCTCGCGGAGGGAGACCTGGCTCCGCGCTCTCGTCGAGGAGGCGGGACTGCCCGCGCCCGACGTGAACGCCGAGATCAGGATCGGCGGCCGACTGCTCGCGGTCGGCGATCTGGTCTTCGAACGGTGGAAGGTGGTGGCGGAGTACGACGGCGGCCAGCACCGGACGGACGACGCGCAGTTCTCACGCGATCGTGAACGGCTCCTGGCCCTGCACCTCGCGGGCTGGATCGTCGTGGTCGTCCGCGCGGAGGGTCTGACCCGGGGCAGGGCGCGCACGATCGCCGAGCTCCGTGCCGCTCTCGTGGCCCACGGCTGGCGACCGTGATGCACCCCGTCGACGGATCGACCCGCTCGTCCATCCCCGCCCCGCCGCCCGCGTCCGCCTCACCGTCCGGATCCGTTCGCCCGTCCGCATCCGATCGAGCACGTGGAGTTCTCCGACTGTCCAGGAGTCGTCGCACTCGGCGTCGACTGCGACGACTCCTGGACAGTCGCGGGCCGGGGTCAGCTGCTGGCGCGGACGACCAGCGACGTCGGCATCAGCGTGCGGTGCTCCACGGGGAGCCCCTCGATGCGGGCGGTCAGCAGCTCCACCATGCGGGCGCCGAGCTCGTCGGGGAGCTGGCGAACGGTGGTCAGCGCGGGGACGGCGTTCCGCGCGAAGAGATCGTCGTCGAAGCCCACGACGGACACGTCCTCGGGGATCCGGCGGTCGGCCTCGCGGAGGGCGGCGTAGGCGCCGACCGCCATCTGGTCGTTCGCGGCGAAGACGCCGTCCAGGTCGGGGTCGCGGGCGAGGAGGCGGCGCATCGCCTCGGTCCCGCTGGCCGGCGAGAAGTCTCCCCACTCGACGAGGTCGTCGGCGAGGCCGGCGTCGGTGAGTGCGCCGCGCCAGCCGATCAGGCGGTCGACGCCCGGCGGCATGTCTGCGGGGCCCGCGATGGTGGCGATCCGGCGCCGGCCGCGCTCGATCAGGTGCGCGGTGGCGACGGCCGCCCCTTCCGTGTTGTCCACGTCGACGAAGTAGGAGCCGCGCTCGTCGGGCGAGAGCGGTCGGCCGCCGAAGACGATCGGCAGCGTGCCCGAGAGCGCCGCGTAGGAGTGGTCGCCCGAGTGGTGCGAGACCACGAGCGCGCCGTCGACGTTGCCGCCGAGCAGGTACCGCCGCGTCTTCTCGCCGTCCGTCTCGGACGCGATCAGCATCGAGAGCGTGTAGTCCGTGTCGGCCAGGCGCATCGCGGCGCCCTGCACGATCGAGGCGAAGAACGGGTCCGCGAAGACGCGCGCGGTCGACTCCGGCACGATCAGCGCGATCGACTGCGTGCGCCGCGAGGCGAGCATCCGCGCCGCGTGATTGGGCACGTAGTCGAGCTCGCCGATCGCCTTCTCGACGGCGGCCACGATCTCGGCCGCCACCTGCGGGGCTCCGTTGACCACCCGCGAGACCGTCGCGCGCGAGACTCCGGCCCGCGCCGCGACCATCTCGAGGGTGGGGGAGCGGCCCCCGCCGCGGACGCCCGTCGGCTCGCTCACGGGTCAGTCCAGGATCGCCGCGGCGCTGCCGCCGAGCAGTCGGGAGTAGACCAGGCCCGAGTCCTTCACGGTCCGCTCCTGCGTGTCGTAGTCGACGCGCACGATGCCGAAGCGCTTCTCGTAGCCCCAGGCCCACTCGTAGTTGTCGAGGAGGGACCACACGAAGTAGCCGCGGACGTCGGCGCCCTGGTCGATCGCGTCGGCGACCTTCTCGACGTGGTCGAGCACGTACTGCGTGCGGTCCGCGTCGTGCACGCGGCCGTCCTCGACGACGTCGTCGTAGGCGGCGCCGTTCTCGGTCACGTAGAGCGGAGGGAGGTTCTCGTATTCCAGGCCCAGGCGGGTCAGCAGGTAGCGCAGCCCGTCGGGGTTCACCTCCCAGTCCATCGCGGTGCGCGGCAGCCCGCGCGACGGGAAGGTGATGAACTCGGAGCCGACCCAGGGGGAGCCGACCTCGCGGTCGGTCGCCTGGGCGAAGTCGTCGGCTCCGGCCGGCAGCGGATGCGCAGAGACGTTGTCGTCGTGGTAGTGGTTCACGCCGAGGAAGTCGAGCGGGAGCGAGATGAGATCGAGGTCGCCGTCGACGATCAGCTCGTCGAGCCCGAGCCCGGCGACGTCCTCGAGCAGGTCCTCGGGGTACTCGCCGCGCAGCAGCGGGTCGAGGAAGATCCGGTTCTGGAGGGCGTCGAAGCGGCGTGCGGCGTCGAGGTCGGCCTCGTCCTCGGGGTCGTCGGGGACGGCGTTCGAGAGGTTGAGCGTGATGCCCAGGTTCTGCGCTCCGAGCTGCCGGAGCGTCGAGACGGCCAGCCCGTGGGCGAGGTGCGTGTGGTGCACGGCGGCGAGGGCCTTCTGCTGCGAGATCACGCCGGGGGCGTGCACGCCCGCCCCGTAGGAGAGCAGGGTCGAGCAGAACGGCTCGTTGAACGTCGTCCAGTGCTGCACCCGGTCGCCGAGGCTCTCGTAGACGGCCTCGGCGTAGTCCCGGAAGCGCTCGGCGGTGTCGCGGTTCGCCCAGCCGCCGGTCTCCTCGACGGCCTGCGGGAGGTCCCAGTGGTAGAGGGTGAGCCACGGCAGCACGCCGGCGCCGAGCAGCTCGTCGACCAGGCGGGAGTAGAAGTCGAGGCCCTCGGGGTTCACCGCGCGGTCGCCCGGCTTGACGCGCGCCCAGCTGACCGAGAAGCGGTAGGAGCCGAGCCCCAGCTCCTTCATCAGCCGCACGTCCGCGGGCATCCGGTGGTAGTGGTCCACCGCGACCTCGGGGGTGTCGCCCTTCGCGACCGCTCCGGGGACGCGGGAGAACGCGTCCCAGATGCTGTCCTCCTTGCCGCCCTCGTGGCCGGCGCCCTCGATCTGGGCGGCGGCGGTCGCGGATCCCCAGAGGAAGCCGGCGGGCCAGTCGCGGACGGCGAGCCGGTCGACGCGGGCGATCTGCTCCGAGAGGCTCGGGGTCGCGGGGTGGTCGGCGGGCAGGGTGGAGCGGGTGGAGCGAGGGGGCACAGAGAGGTCTCACGGGTCGGCGGCTCGGCGGGGGACCGGGCTCGGGAGCAGGGGAAGCGGCTATGTCACCAGGCGGGGGTGGGAGACCCGTCAGACGGGCCTCCGAAAGCGCTCCGAATAACAGTACGGTAACGAGCGGCGCGTGTCACGCCCGATCGTGTCCGTCTGTGATCGCTAGACGGCCTAGGAAGTGGTCCCCGGCGCGTAATCGGGCGCATCCGGAAGGCCGAAGACGCGCTCGAGCGTCTCGATGCCGGAGTCGTGCAGGTACCCGGAGAGCTGGGTCCCGACGTACCGCAGGTGGTACGGCTCCGACTCGTACCCCGTGATCGGAGTGGTGTCGGGCTTGTAGCGCACGAGGAAGCCGAAGCGGTGGGCGTTGGCGCCGACCCACTGCCCCTCCGGAGTGTCGCCCCAGCAGATCTCGAGCGCGCACGCGCCCGACGCTCCCACCACGTCGACCGCCCAGCCGGTCTGGTGCTCGCTGTGCCCCGGGCGCGCGCTCGTCGCATCCGCTCCCGCCTGTCCGCGCGAGGACACCCAGCCCGCGTAGACGCTGACCTGGGTGTCGTAGGAGCGGTAGGCGCTCTGCACGGCCAGCGAGAGGCCGGCCTCGGAGCGGGCGGCGGCGAAGAGCGGGACGAGGGCGTCCGCGGTCGCCTGGCGCATCGGCTGCCGGTTGACGTAGGGCACGTCGGGGAAGGTCAGGTCGGCGGGGACGTAGTCGACCGGCGCGAGCGTCCGCAGCTTGTTGACGACGACCCAGGTGCTCGCCGGGTCGTCGACGGACTGCGCGGTGAGGTCGATCCCGGAGGCGGTGGGAGTGGGTGTGGGAGTCGGAGTGGCGGTCGGCTCCGCTGTGGGCGCCGAAGTGGTCGCGGCGGCGGAGGGCGACGGAGCGGGCGGCGCCGTCGAGGGGGTCGGCGAGGGCGCCGGCGCTCCGTTCCCGATGGCGGCTCCGACCCCCAGCGCGGTCAGGCCCGCCGCGGCGGCCACACCCCCGATGACCAGGGCTCGGCGGCGGACGGGGCGCCCATCGGTCGGCTCGTTCTCGTTCGACGTCATCCTCCGAGCCTAGACAGACCCGTTCCTGCGCATCTGCTGAAGCACCGGCGATCGGTTCTGTCCACCCGTGCCCCTCCACGCGGGTCGCGCATATCCTCTAAGGATTCACATAAGCAGACCCCCTAGCTTGAGTGACAGCCACGACTCCGCGTGCGACCGCCCCCTCGGCTGCACGGCCCCCCACGGAGCCGTCGATGGAAGGACCCCATGCTCCGACCCCTCACCGCACCCTCCGTCCCTCTCGCCGCCCTCGCTCGGACGCTCGAGATCGGCGACGAGGGCGGCCTGACGGCCGAGATCAGCGGAGTGACGCTGATCGCCTCCGACGTCGAGCCCGGCGACCTCTTCGTCGCCCTGCCCGGGGTCAACCGCCACGGGGCCGAGTTCGTCGAGCAGGCCGTGGCCCGCGGCGCCTCCGCCGTGCTGACCGACACCGCGGGCGGCGACGCCGCGCGCGCGACCGGTCTGCCCGTCCTCGTGGTCGACGACCCCCGCTCCCGCCTGGGCGCCGTCGCCGCCGCCGTCTACGGGACGGCCGAGCGCTCCCCCGTGCTGCTCGGCGTGACCGGCACCAACGGCAAGACGTCGACCGTCCACATGCTCGAGGGGATCCTCCGCCAGCTCGGTGTCGTGCCCGGCCTCAGCTCGACCGCGGAGCGCCACATCGGCGACACCTCGGTGACCAGCGGCCTGACCACCCCGGAGGCGACGGAGCTGCACGCGCTCGTCGCCCGCATGGAGGAGGAGGGCGTCGGCGCGGCCGCGATCGAGGTCAGCGCCCAGGCGCTCACCCGCCACCGCGTCGACGGCGTGGTCTTCGACGTCGCCGGCTTCACGAACCTCAGCCACGACCACCTCGACGACTACGGCGACATGGACACCTACTTCGGCGAGAAGGCCCAGCTGTTCCAGCCCGATCGCGCGCGCCGGGCCGTCGTCTCGCTCGACTCCCCCGCGGGCGCGCGCCTCGTCGAGGTC
Source organism: Rathayibacter sp. AY1D9 (assembly GCF_002932395.1). NCBI lineage: Bacteria > Bacillati > Actinomycetota > Actinomycetes > Micrococcales > Microbacteriaceae > Rathayibacter > Rathayibacter sp. AY1D9. The sequence continues at coordinate 2,313 of NZ_PSVQ01000028.1, read as the reverse complement.
GCCGGCGTGCCGGTCACCACGATCACCTCCCTCCCGGGCGTCGACGCCGACTGGACCGTGACGGTGCTCGAGCAGGAGTTCGGCCGCACCCGCTTCCGGATCGGCAACCGCGAGGGCCGTGCCATCACGACCTCCGTCCCGATCATCGGCACCCACATGGCCGCCAACGCCGGACTGGCGATCGTGATGCTGATCGAGTCCGGTCGGCCGATCGGCGAGATCCGCGCCGCGCTGCACCGCGACGGCGGAGTGGACGCCTCCCTCCCCGGCCGCACCGAGCGCGTCTCCGGCGACCGCGGCCCCACGGTGTACGTCGACTTCGGACACAGCGCCGACGCCTTCGCCCGCACCCTGGAGGCCGTCCGCGAGGTCACTCCCGGCCGCGTGGTCATGGTGTTCGGCGCCGACGGCGACCGGGACGCGCTCAAGCGCCCGGCCATGGCCGAAGCCGCCGTCCTGGGCAGCGACGTGCTGGTCGTGACCGACCACCACCCGCGCTTCGAGGACCCGGCCTCGATCCGGCGCACCCTCGTCGAGGCCGCCCGCGCCGCACGTCCGGACGCCGAGATCCACGAGGTCGACGACCCCAAGCGCGCCATCCGCGTCGCCGTGTCCCTGGCGCACGAGGGCGACGCCATCCTCTGGGCCGGCCCCGGGCACCAGAACTACCGCGACATCCTCGGCGTGCGCACGCCGTACTCGGCCCGAGCCGAGGCCCGCGGAGCGCTCCGTGATGCCGGCTGGGCGGACGAGGCGGTCCCCGCTCCGGCCTGATGCACGGCCCCGGCACGGCGGCCCTGAGATCCCGTTCAGGCTCGCCGGACGCTCTGTCGCGCTCTCCGCACGCGGTGTAACTTTGCGCAGCACGCAACGTTTGCGGCGGATCGCCGTGCCTGGACGCGTCCGCCAGACAAGGGGACCACCGTGGCCGACTCCGCCTCCGCTCCATCCGCTCCGACCTCGACGCCGTCCGGCGCCGTGATGTCGCACCGGCAGATCCTGTTCGTCATCTTCGGGCTGATGGCGGGGATGTTCCTCTCCTCGCTCGACCAGACCATCGTCGGCACCTCGATGCGCACCATCGCGGACGACCTCGACGGCCTCTCGCAGCAGGCGTGGGTGACCACCGCCTACCTGATCGTCTCGACGATCGCGACGCCGATCTACGGCAAGCTCTCCGACATCTTCGGACGCCGCCCGCTCTACCTGATCGCGATCGTGCTGTTCCTGATCGGCTCGACGCTCGCCGGCTTCTCGACCTCGATGCTCGGCCTCGCGGGCTTCCGCGCCGTGCAGGGCCTCGGCGCCGGCGGACTCATGTCGCTCGCGCTCACGGTGATGGGCGACATCCTGCCCCCGCGCGAGCGCGCCAAGTACCAGGGCTACTTCCTGGCCGTCTTCGGGATCTCTAGCGTCGTCGGACCGCTCATCGGCGGCCTGCTCGCCGGCACCCCCGAGATCCTCTTCATCACCGGCTGGCGCTGGGTCTTCCTGATCAACCTCCCGATCGGCGCCGTCGCGCTCTTCATCGTCGTGCGGTTCCTCCACCTGCCCAAGCCCGCCGGCAAGCGCTCGGTGCGGATCGACTGGTGGGGCGCCTCCCTCGTCGTCATCGCCGCGGGACCGCTGCTGCTGATCGCCGAGCAGGGCCGCGAGTGGGGCTGGGGCTCGCCGATCGCGTGGGTCTGCTACATCGTCGGCGCGCTGGGCGTCATCGGCTTCATCGCGGCCGAGCGGATGATGGGCGACGACGCGCTCATCCCCCTCAAGCTCTTCCGCTCGCCGACCTTCTCGATGGCGACCGTGCTGGGCGTCCTCGTCGGCTTCGGCATGTTCGGCGGCATGATGGCGATCCCGCTGTACCTGCAGCTGGTGAACGGCGCCACGCCGACCGAGTCCGGCTTCCTGATGCTGCCGATGATCCTCGGCCTGATGATCGCCTCGATCGTCTCGGGTCAGATCATCTCGCGCACGGGCCGCTACCGCGCCTTCCCGATCGTCGGCACCTTCCTGATGTCGGCCGCGTTCTTCTACTTCACCTTCGTGACGATCGACAAGCCGGTGATCTTCATGATGGGCGGGATGCTGATGCTGGGCCTCGGGCTCGGGCAGATGATGCAGACCCTCACCCTGGCCTCGCAGAACTCGGTCGACGTGGCGAACATGGGAGTCGCGACCAGCGCCTCCACGTTCTTCCGCCAGATCGGGGGCACCCTGGGCACCGCCGTGATCTTCTCGGTGCTCTTCAGCCGCATCCCCGACACCATCGCCGCGGCCTTCAAGAACCCGGCGCTCGCGGCGGATCTGCAGCGG
>NZ_PSVQ01000027.1:0-48595 GCF_002932395.1 Rathayibacter sp. AY1D9 | reverse complement strand
CTTGAGCACGTGCGGTTCATGCTGGTCGAGTAGCCCCAGCGAGCCGTATCGAGACCCCCGCCAGCGCCTTCGCCCGATCTCGACGCGCGCCGACACCGACGCCCTGCTGCTCGCGCCGCGATCCCCGTCGCCTCCCCTCACACGAAGAGAGGGGAGCGACTACCCGACCACCGCGCACGGACGCCGATGGACCCCCGGACACGTCACCCGGGACAGGTGGTCCCGGGGACCGTACGACTACCGACTAGCGGTTCGTCTTGATGCGGGTGGTCAGCTCGGTGACCTGGTTGTAGATGCTGCGGCGCTCCTTCATGAGCTCCGAGATCTTCTTGTTCGCGTACATGACCGTGGTGTGGTCGCGGTTGCCGAACAGCTGGCCGATCTTGGGCAGCGAGAGGTTCGTCAGCTCGCGGCACAGGTACATGGCGATCTGGCGCGCGGTGGCGACGGCCTGCGAGCGCGACGAGCCGTAGAGGTCGTCGACCGTGAGCTTGAAGTAGTCCGCGGTGTGGTTGATGATGTCGACCGGCGAGATGACGTTGTCCTCGTCGAGCGTGATCAGGTCCTTCAGCACGGTCTGCACGAGCGACATGTCGACCGGCGTGCGGTTCAGGCTCGCGAACGCGGTGACGCGGATGAGCGTCCCCTCGAGCTCGCGGATGTTGCTCGACACCTTCGACGCCATGAACTCGAGGATGTCGTCGGGCACGAGCAGCTTCTCGCTGACCGCCTTCTTGCGGAGGATCGCGATGCGGGTCTCGAGGTCGGGAGCCTGCACATCGGTGATGAGGCCCCACTCGAAGCGCGAGCGCATCCGGTCCTCGAAGCCCGTCAGGGCCTTCGGCGGCAGATCGGACGTGATCACGACCTGCTTGTTGTGGTCGTGCAGCTGGTTGAAGGTGTGGAAGAACGCCTCCTGCGTCTCCGCCTTCCCCTGCAGGAACTGGATGTCGTCGATCAGGAGGATGTCGACGTTGCGGTAGCGGCCGTGGAAGGCGTTGCCCCGGTTGTTCGCGATCGAGTTGATGAAGTCGTTCGTGAACTCCTCGCTCGAGACGTACCGCACGCGGATCCCCGGGTAGAGGCTCATCGCGTAGTGGCCGATGGCGTGGAGGAGGTGCGTCTTGCCGAGCCCGGAGTCGCCGTAGACGAAGAGCGGGTTGTAGGCCTTGGCGGGAGCCTCGGCGACCGCGACGGCCGCGGCGTGCGCGAACCGGTTGGAGCCTCCGATGACGAAGTTGTCGAAGCTGTACTTCGGGTTCAGCCGGGTGTCGGTCGCCGGCACGGTCCGCAGCTCCTCGACCCCGCGGGTCGGCGCGACCGTCGCCGAGGAGGCGGTGATCGGCTCGAACGGGTTCATCGACTCCTGCGACGACGGGGAGCTGAGGGGCTCGTGCTCGATGTCGGGGTTCACCACGAAGGCGAACGTCGTGACGCCGAAGGAGTCGTCGAGCGTCCCGATCGCGCTGAGCAGGGGCACGCGCACGCGCTGCTCGAGCATCCCGCGGGTGAACTCGTTCGGGACCTCCAGGTAGAAGGTGCCCGCCATGATGCCCTTGGGCTCCACGAGCGAGACGAACCCGTAGAGGGGAGCGGTGATCCGCTCGTCCCGGGACAGTGCGCCGAGGATCACGTTCCACGCGTCGACCATCGACGTGTCGTCTGCCATCTGTCTCCGGTCCTGGGTGCTGTCGCTGTGAAGTCGCTGCGGGATCGCCGTCTCCGCCGGACCCGTCGCCGCCCGCTGCAGGGGCGTCGCGGACCGGGCGCGGAGCCGGGTCTCGAGTGCCGCTCTCTCCACAGGGTTGTCCACCGGCCTCGAGCGATGCCTGTGCGGGCGCGGGAGGACGCGGATCCCACCTGTGGATAACTGCGGCTCAACACCGTAACGAACGGAGCCGACGGGAGACAAATCCACCACAGCGACACCCGCGTGTCAATGCGCGGAACCCCGTGTCCCGTGTGCATGATCGAGGTTTCGCGCCGTCCACATTTGACCGGTGACGGAACAGGCCGTAGTTTAAATCAGTTGACGCCTGCCCGGTGTCGTCCGTGCGGCCCTCGCAGGCCGAGCGGATTCCGCAGCCGGGCACCCCTTCTTCCCGGAGGATCCGAGTCTCCGCCCGAGCGGGTGGTGCCGGTTCGCGCCGCGGAACACGTACGTGGAGATCTGATTATGAGCAAGCGAACCTTCCAGCCGAACAACCGTCGTCGCGCCAAGGTGCACGGCTTCCGTCTGCGCATGCGCACCCGTGCCGGCCGCGGCATCCTCAGCGCGCGCCGCGCCAAGGGGCGCACCGAGCTCTCCGCCTAGCAGCGAGCGGTACCGACCAGCGGTGCTGGCCAGAGCCAATCGCATCGTCCACGGAGGCGAGTACCGGACAGTCGTCCGTCGCGGTGTGCGGTCCACAGGACCGCACACCGTCACGTATGTCCGCCGGTCCTCCGCGGGCGATCCGGCGCGGTTCGGGTTCATCGTCGCCAAGACGGTCGGCACCGCGGTGACGCGCAACACCGTCCGCCGCCGGCTCAAGGCCGTGGCGTTCGAGCTCGTCCCCGAGATCGACCCCGGCACCCAGGTCGTCGTCCGCGCGCTGCCCGGCAGCGCCGACGCCCCCTGGTCGGAGCTGCGCTCCGAGGTGTGGTCCGCGATGGCGCGAGCCGCGCGGAAGAGCGGGGCGTCCTCGTGACCGCCGTGCTCCCCCGCCGCGAGGCCCCGTTCGCCCGGCTCGGGTGGGCGATCCTCCTGCTGCCGCGGAACATCGGCGTCCTGCTCCTGATCGTCTACCGGGCGGTCGTGTCCCCTCTCTACGGGGACGTCTGCCGTTACTACCCCTCGTGCTCCGCGTACGCGCTCCAGGCGGTCCAGCTCCACGGGCTCGTCCTCGGCTCCGTCCTCGCGGCCCGCCGTCTGCTCCGCTGCCACCCGTGGGCGGCCGGCGGCATCGACGACGTCCCGACCTCGATCCCCCTGCACCGACCGGCTTCCGGCCGGACCCGCTTCGCCGTGACGCGAGCCGGGTTCGTCGTGGGCCCTCGAAAGGACTGACCCCACTCCATGGACCTCCTCGGCACGATCCTCTGGCCCCTCAAGTGGGTGGTCGAGCTGCTCCTCGTCGCCTTCCACCAGCTGCTGACCTTCACCGGCATGGAGGCGGCCGCGGGAATCACCTGGGTCCTCTCGATCGTCGGGCTGGTCATCGTCATCCGCGCCGCGCTCATCCCGATCTTCGTCAAGCAGATCAAGAGCCAGCGCCGGATGCTCGAGGTCGCACCCCAGCTCAAGAAGATCCAGGACAAGTACAAGGGCAAGCGCGACCAGCTGTCCCGTGAGGCGATGTCCCGCGAGACCATGGAGCTCTACAAGAAGACGGGCACCAACCCGCTCGCCTCCTGCCTGCCCCTGCTGATCCAGATGCCGATCTTCTTCAGCCTGTTCTCGGTGCTGAACGCGGCGCAGCACAGCCAGAAGGGCGTGGGCCCGCTCGACGAGACGCTCGCCCGCCAGTTCGGCGAGGCGAACCTCTTCGGCGTCGCACCGCTGCACCAGTCGATCCAGGGCGCACTCGCCGAGGGCGGCCAGGAGCCGGTCATCATCATCGCGGTGATCATGGTCGTCCTGATGACCGCGTCGCAGTTCATCACGCAGCTGCAGATCGTCTCGAAGAACATGTCGCCCGAGGCGAAGGCCTCGCCGACGTTCAAGCAGCAGCGGATCCTGCTCTACATCCTCCCCCTCGTCTTCGCCTTCTCGGGCTTCGCCTTCCCCCTCGGCGTGATGTTCTACTGGCTGACCTCGAACATCTGGACGATGATCCAGCAGTTCATCGTCATCCGGAACATGCCGACCCCGGGCAGCGAGGCCGCCAAGGCCCGCGAGGAGCGCCTGCGCCGCAAGGGCAAGCTGGTCGAGGAGACCACGGCCGCCGGCGACGTCACCCTCGTCGAGAAGAAGGCCGTGCAGCGCACGCAGCCCGTGAGCAAGAACCGCTCCAAGAAGCAAGCCGGAAAGAAGTAGAGCCGCCATGACCGATCCGATGCAGACCATCACCGACGACGCGTCCGCACCCGCGGACGTGGACGCGTCCGCCGTCGACGAGGCGCCCGAGTCCACGCTCTCGCAGCTCGAGGACGAGGGCGACGTCGCCGCCGACTACATCGAGGAGTTCCTCGACATCTGCGACCTCGACGGCGACATCGACATCGAGGTCCGCAACGGCCGCGCCTACCTCTCGGTCACCGCCTCCGGAGACACGAACCTCCGGGTGCTCTCCCGCCCCGACGCCGTCCAGGCACTGCAGGAGCTGACGCGCCTGGCGGTCCAGACGAAGACCGGCGCGTTCTCCCGCCTCATCCTCGACATCGGCGGCTCCCGCGACGCCCGCGAGGCGGAGCTCGCCCAGCTGGTCGACCGCGCGATCGAGCGGATCGAGGACGGCGCCACGTCGGCCTCGCTCCCGCCCATGTCGTCGTACGAGCGCAAGCTGGTCCACGACATGGTGGGCGAGCGCGGCTTCGTGTCGGAGTCGCGCGGCGAGGCGCGCGAGCGCCACACCGTCATCACCCGCGGCTGAGCGGCGTGGAGTCGACCCTCGAGGCCGAGCCCTCAGCCGCTGCGGCGATCGCCGGCGACCGCCTGCCCCTCCTGCGGTTCTTCACAGAGGCTCTCGCCGACCAGGGTGAGGAGCGCGGCCTGATCGGGCCCCTGGAGCTCCCCCGGCTCTGGACGCGGCACGTCCTCAACAGCGCCCTGGTGGCCCCTCTCCTGCGTCCGGGACTGGTGGGTGATGTCGGCAGTGGCGCGGGCCTTCCCGGGCTCGTCCTGGCCATCGTGCGGCCCGACGTCCGCTTCGTGCTCATCGAGCCGATGGAGCGTCGCGTCGTCTGGCTTCAGGAGCAGGTGGACGGACTCGGACTCGAGAATGTCTCAGTTCTTCGCGCCCGTGCCGAAGAGGTACAGCTCGCGGAGCCTCTCGACCAGGTGACCGCTCGGGCGGTCAGCGCTCTCTCGAAGCTGATCCCGCTGACCGCGCCGTTGCTGCGGCCTGGAGGCGAGCTGGTCCTGCTGAAGGGCATCAATGCCGAGAAGGAGATCGAGGCTGCGGCCAAGCAGATCCGTCGCTTCCGACTCTCCCCGCCCAGGGTCGTCGTGCTCGGAGACGGCGTGCTCTCCGAGGTGACGAGGGTCGTCCGGGCTACAGTGGGTTGATCGCCACGACGCCGCAGTGAGCCCCCGACTCCTCGTCCGTCGACTCCTCGGTGCTGATGTCCGTCCCACTCGCTGAGCGAAGGTTTCACGTGAAACAAACCGATTCCGTCGGTCTGACCGGAGGCTTCGATTCCTCGACTCCCCTGGCCCGGGAGATCGCGGACATGACCCGTCGGCGCGCACTGCTGAACGCCCAGCCGCTGCCCAAGCCCGAGTCGACGCGCGTCATCACGATCTCGAACCAGAAGGGCGGCGTCGGCAAGACGACGACGACCGTCAACCTCGCCGCCGGGCTCGCCCGCGGTGAGGCGAAGGTGCTCGTCATCGACCTCGATCCGCAGGGCAACGCGTCGACGGCCCTGGGCATCGAGCACCGCGCCGAGACGGCCAGCGTGTACGACGTGATCGTCAACGACACTCCCCTCGCGGACGTCGTGCAGAAGAGCCCGGAGTTCGCCTCGCTCTACGGTGTGCCGGCGACCATCCACCTGGCCGGCGCCGAGATCGAGCTGGTCTCGCTCGTCGCACGCGAGCAGCGTCTCCGCCGCGCGCTCGACCGCATGCTCGACACCATGGACGAGCCGTTCGACTACGTCTTCATCGACTGCCCGCCGTCGCTCGGTCTGCTGACCATCAACGCGTTCGTCGCCGCTCGCGAGGTGCTCATTCCGATCCAGTGCGAGTACTACGCGCTCGAGGGGCTCAGCCAGCTGCTCAAGAACATCGACCTGATCGAGCGGCACCTCAACCCGAACCTCGGTGTCTCGACGATCCTCCTGACCATGTACGACGGCCGCACCAACCTCTCCCAGCAGGTGGCAGCGGATGTCCGAGAGCACTTCCCGAAGGAGGTGCTGCGCGCGGTGATCCCGCGCAACGTGAGGATCTCGGAGGCGCCGAGCTACGGACAGAGCGTGATCAGCTACGACCCGCAGTCGTCCGGTTCGCTGGCGTATCTGGAGGCGGCCGCCGAGATCGCACGACGCGGAGCCCGGAAGACACCCGAGACGGCACACGAAGGAGAGGCACGCTGATGGCGACCAAGCGCACGGGACTCGGCCGGGGGATCGGCTCGCTCATCCCGACCAGCGACGAGTCGCGCTCCCGGCCCGTCGACGTCTTCTTCCCTGATCAGGTCGGCGATTCGGCCCGTGCCGAGGAGCTCCTCGACGTCCCCGGAGCGCGCTTGGCGCGACTCCCCCTCGCCGACATCACCCCGAACACGGCGCAGCCGCGGTCGATGTTCGACGAGGACGACCTCGCGGAACTCGTCCACAGCATCCGCGAGTTCGGAGTGCTGCAGCCGATCGTCGTCCGGCCCGTGACGGCTCGCGGCGGAGCGAAGTACGAGCTCGTGATGGGTGAGCGCCGGTTCCGCGCCTCGAAGGCCGCGGGACTGACCACCATCCCCGCGGTCGTCAAGGACACGGCCGACGAGAACATGCTCCGCGACGCGCTGCTGGAGAACCTGCACCGCGCCGACCTCAACCCGCTCGAGGAGGCGTCCGCCTACCAGCAGCTCCTCAGCGACTTCGGGATCACCCAGGAGGCCCTGGCGACGCGGCTCGGACGTTCGCGGCCGCAGATCTCGAACACGCTCCGTCTCCTGCGGCTCCCGGCCGATGTGCAGGCCCGCGTCGCTGCCGGCGTCCTGACCGCAGGACACGCGCGTGCGGTTTTGTCCCTCGACGACGTCGAGATGATGCGCCGCCTGGCCGACAAGATCGTCAATGAGGACCTGTCCGTCCGCGCCGCCGAGGCTGCCGCGGCGCAGATGAAGGCGCCGCGGACGACCACGCGTCCTGTGGTGGAGGAGCAGGGCGGCCACTCCGGACACCTCTCGTCGATCGCGGATCACCTCGGCGACCGGTTGAACACGCGTGTCAAGGTCACTCTGGGTGCTCGCAAGGGCCAGATGGTCATCGACTTCGCCACCATCCAGGACCTGAACCGCATCCTCGCCGAGATCGGGGAGCCGACCGAGGTGTCGCTCGCTCCGTAGTGGCCGGCCTAGCAGCCGCCACTGATTCGCCGTGCGGCTGGCGTGCGCGTGCTCGCGCTGTGTTCTTGGCCGGAATCGCCGGTGTGGCGATATCCGCTCCCCTCGTCGGCACCGCGATCACAGGAATCGGTACGCTTGAGGCGGCCTACGAAATGCCTTGTGAGCTGTCCATTCTCTGCCGTCGCCATCTCTCTGATTGATGAGCCCTTGTGACCGGCACAGTCTGATGAAGTGGCCCCAGGTTCTGCGGGGCCCTGCTGACTCCGAGCCTGGTCGAGAATACGGCTGGTATAGCCGAACGGCGATGATCGCCGGGTATCCGGTACATCTATCTCTGGATAGAGCAAATCTCGATGCGGCTATATGGCGGTCGAGTAGGCGTGGAGCGCCGGATCGAGGGTTGGCGAGTTCAGACATCGTCGCGCTCCGGAGTTGATGTCGCGTTCGGTGAGTCGCTGGCGGGCGCAGGACGGGCGCCTGGACGGGTCGTTCGCGGTCGCGCTCTCCGCTGCCCAGGGCGACGACATCGTCGCCGATATTCGCGTGCGCAATGTTTCACGTGAAACATTCCTACGTTGGCAGCTGAGATGAGGACCCCCTCGGCTGTCCGTGCATCCCAAGTCGCCGGTGAGGAGCGCTTCCTGGGCCTCCAGAAATTGGCCGGCGGGGGGGTCAAGTTTAGACGAAATGCAGTATCGCTTCGTTTTCGCGGATCGATGCAGATGTGATGACTGGGTTCGCCGAGGTTTGACGGAGGACCCCGACGGCGGTCGCCCCCAGAGAGCACTGAAAGAGGCGATGGAAGGGCCGTTTCACGTGAAACGGTCCGCTCTAGGGCGGCCTAGCCATTGAAGAGCTACGAGCTTGTCATGTAGGAGAGGAGGCCCTCGTCGGCTCGACTCGCTCCAACGGGCGCAATATTTTGGATCGAAGTTACCCAACGGCTGCGGAGGCGTTTCACGTGAAACGCCCCTGCCGAGAACATTGGACGCCCATGCGGATCCTCGTGGGACCGACTTCGACCGCAATGCTCGAAAGAGATTGCTCGCCTGACCAGCGGAATAGAGACACCACCCCCCCGAGGCGAAGTTGAGGTCGGAGAACCAAGCTAAAGGGATCCCTTCGGGCCGTGGGTCTCGATACGTCGCGTTGTCGCTACTCGACCAGCATGGCGACGGGTGCTGGCGTCGATCAGCGTCGATAGAGCAGGTCGGTTCTTCCCAGAGACGGCGCAAGTGGCGATCGTGGTGAGCCTCGATTCGACGCACTACCGCTCTTCACCGGTATGTCTGCAGATATAGGGAAACGATTGGCGTGGATATCCTGCCCCAGGCAATGCCGCACCTGGTACCCACCGAGGGTGTCCGGTTCTCGATACGGAGCAATGCGGTTCCTCGACCAGCATGACGACGAGGACCAGGTGCCGATCGAAGCCCTTGGGCCGGGTCGATTCCTGGTGGGTTTAGGGGGACGAGGGGGGCCTCACTACGCCAATCTACGGATACTCGACCGGCGCGGCAATGGGTGTCTGACGTTGTGGGGGTCGAGACGCGGCTTCGGCTTCCCTCGAGTCGGCACTACTGGTCTGCTGATGAAGACCAAGACACGTTGTTGGGCGGCTACTCGACCTATGTCAAAGGAGAAGGGGGCGATCCCGGGTCTCGATATGCCGCGATCCGGCTACCCGTCTGGCATGGTTTCGCGCACTTGTTCACAACGCCGCAGCCTCGCGACCAGGAGCGGACGCGCAGCGGACCGTTTCACGTGAAACGGTGGAGGTCAGGAGGCGGCGAGCTTCGCGAGGGTGGAGTAGACGTCGCCGAGGTAGCGGCCGGATGCCTCAATGGCCTGGGGAACGAGTGAGGTCTCGGTCATTCCGGGAAGGACGTTCGCGTCGAAGAACCAGGGGAGTCCGGCGTCATCGATGATGAAGTCGAGCCGCGACAGGTGGCGGAGTCCCAGCAGTTCGTGGATCGCAACGGCCACGCGGGACACCTCCTCCGTGATCTCCGGCGAGATCCGTGCCGGCGTGTAGAAGTGCGTCTCCCCCGCGTTGTAGCGCGCCTCGAATGTGTACTGGCCCGCGACGGGTGCGATCTCGACAGGCGGCAGGGCGAAAGGACCGTCACCGAGGTCGAGAACACCGACGGAGATCTCGGTCCCCTGGATCTGCTGTTCGATGAGCACGACGTCGCCATAGGTGTACGCCTCGACCATCGCTCGCGGGAGCTGCGACGACTCCGTCACGATGCTGACGCCCTGGGCCGAACCGCCCTGAGCGGGCTTCACCACGAGGGAGCCCGGCAGGTGCGCCTCGACCTGCTCCAGAATCCCGGCGGCTCCGAGCTCGCGGAAGGTCTCGCGGGGGAGGGTGACGGAGCTCGGGGTCGAGAAGCCCGCGCGAGCGACGAGCGTCTTCGCGGTCGGCTTGAACCAGGCCAGGCGCGCCGCGTCCGTCTGCGAGCCGACGTAGGCGAAGCCAGCCGCCTCGAGGAGCCCGAGGAGCGCACCGTCCTCACCGCTCGCCCCGTGCACCGCGGGCCAGACGACGTCCGGACGCTTCTGCAGGAGCGTCGAGAGGAGGCCGGCGTCCGGTTCGTGCAGGGAGACGCGGTGGCCCATCGCGGAGAGACGATCCGCCACGCGACGGCCCGACCGCAGGGAGACGTCGCGCTCGTGGCTGATGCCACCGCTGATGACGACGATGTCGAGTGTACGGTCGAGCACAGAGAAATCGGTCATGACCAGGGCTTTCTTATCAAAGGAGCGGTGTCAGGAGACGTTCGGCGGCAGGACGGCGTCACGCTTGCTCGCGTCGGCGCTGCTCAGCCGGCCCGTGCCCGCGAAGGTCGACAGCAGATCGAGCTCCCCGTTGATGACCGTGGCGAGGCGGCGGATGCCGTCACCGATGCGCTCCGGCGTCGGGTAGCAGAACGAGAGGCGGATGTTCTGACGTCCGTCTCCGTTACCGTAGAACGCAGTGCCCGGCGTGTACGCGACGAGCTCCTTCACTGCGCGCGGCAGCATCGCCTTGGAGTCGAGCTCCTCGGGCAGCGTGACCCAGACGTAGAAGCCGCCGTTCGGGTTCGTCCAGCTGAGGCCGGGCAGATGGGTCTGCAGGCCCTTCAGCATCGCTTCCTTCCGCTCGCGGTAGACGCCGCGGAAGGTGTCGATCTGTCCGCGCCAGTCGGCCGTCTCGAGGTACTTCGAGATGACCAGCTGGCTGAAGGACGACGGACTGAGGACGGCCGCCTCGTTGGCGAGGATCAGCCGCTCGCGGATCGCGTGCGGAGCGAGAGCCCAGCCCACCCGGAAGCCGGGAGCCAGCGTCTTCGAGAACGTCCCGAGGTAGATCACCCCGTCCTCCTCCAGCGAGCGCATCGCCTTCGGCGGGACATCCTCGAAGTAGAGGAGGCCGTAGGGGTTGTCCTCGAGCACGAGGATTCCCTCGGACTTGCAGATCTCGAGGATCTCGACGCGGCGCTCCCAGCTGAGGGTCACGCCTGCGGGGTTATGGAAGGTGGGGATCGTGTACAGGAACTTGATCGTCTTCCCGGCGGCGCGCACGCGGGCGATGTGCTCGCGGAGGGCCGCGGGGATGAGCCCGTGCTCGTCCATGGGGACGTGCTCGACTTCGGCCTGGTACGACCGGAAGATGACCATCGCCGTGACGTAGCTGGGGCCCTCGGAGAGGACGACGTCCCCCGGGTCCAGGAACAGCTTGGAGACGAGCTCCAGGGCGTGCTGAGAGCCCGTGGTGACCACGATGTCGTCCGCGCTGGCGGAGATGCCCTCGAGGGCCATGACGTCGAGGATCTGCTCGCGCAGGACGGGGACGCCCTGCCCCGACCCGTACTGCAGCGCGACGGGTCCCTGCTCCCGCATCACGGTGTCGATGGCGCCGGTCACCAGGTCCTGGGGGAGCGCGGACACGAACGGCATGCCGCCGGCGAGCGAGACCACTTCTGGGCGTGACGCGACGGCGAACAGGGCTCGGACCTCGCTGGCGGCCAGACCGGCCGTGCGCTCCGCGTAGGAGTTGTACCAGGGGTCGAGGTTGGTGCCGCGGTTGGTCACGATGGTTCCGCTTCGCTCGGTGACAGGGTCTCTCCGGCCGAAGCCGGGTGGATCCACAATACCGGCCGGTCCTGTGCTGCGGCGGGGCGGTCGGCGCGCCACTGCAGGGATCGTGGCCTGCGCCGCAGCAGGGTTGTTTCACGTGAAACAACCCTGCACGAGGAGAGCCCCCGTCACGACGTGACAGGGGCTCTCGGAGACCGCAGGGCGGTCAGGAGTGCGAACTCAGAGGAACGCGGCCAGGTCGGCCTCGAGGGCCGGCTTCGGCTTGGCGCCGATGACGGTCTTCACGACCTCGCCCTTCTGGTAGACCTTCATCGCCGGGATCGACGTGATCTGGTACTTCGCAGCGGTCTGCGGGTTCTCGTCGACGTTCAGCTTGACGATCTCGATCTTGTCGCCGTGCTCGGCCGAGATCTGGTCGAGGATCGGCGCGACCATGCGGCAGGGGCCGCACCACTCGGCCCAGAAGTCGACCAGGACGGTCTTCTCGGAGTCGAGGACGTCGGACTGGAACGATGCGTCGGTGACGCTCTTCGCGGTGGACATGGTGTTCTCTCCTTCACGAGTCGGCGGGCTGCCGGCTCCGATGTGCGATGACCGGACGGTCAGCGGGTGATGAGCTCGGCCCGGGGTGAGCCTTCGGTGTGGGCGGTGCCATCGGCGAGCGAAGCGAGATAGTGCTCCGCGTCGAGGGCGGCGACCGTTCCGGATGCCGCGGCGGTGACGGCCTGACGGTAGGTCGGGTCGATCACGTCGCCCGCGGCGAAGACGCCGGGAACGGAGGTCTGGGAGGAGCGGCCGACCACCGAGATGGTGCCCTCGGTGGTGAGGTCGAGCTTGCCGTGCACGACGTGCGTGCGCGGGTCGTTGCCGATCGCGATGAACAGGCCGTCGAGGTCGAGGTGGGACTCGGTGCCGTCGACCGTGTCACGCAGCTTCACGCCGTCCACGTGGTTCTCGCCGGTGATGCCGGTGACCTCGGCGTTCCAGATGAACTCGATCCTGTCGTTGTCGAAGGCGCGCTTCTGCATGACCTTCGAGGCGCGGAGCGAGTCCTTACGGTGGATCACGTAGACCTTCGCGGCGTGCTTGGTGAGGAAGGTCGCCTCCTCCATGGCGGAGTCGCCTCCGCCGACGACGGCGATGGTCTTGCCCTTGAAGAAGAAGCCGTCGCAGGTGGCGCACCACGAGACACCATGTCCCGACAGGCGGTCCTCATCGTGGAGGCCCAGCTTGCGGTAAGCGGATCCGGTCGCGACGACGACGGTCTTCGCCTCGATGCTCTCGCCGGAGCCGAGGTGGACGGTCTTGACCTCGCCCTCGAGATCGAGGGAGGTGACGTCGTCGTAGAAGGTCTCGGCGCCGAACTTCTCGGCCTGCGCCTGCATCGAGGTCATCAGCTCGGGGCCGAGGACGCCGTCGGGGAAGCCGGGGAAGTTCTCGACGTCCGTCGTGTTCATCAGGTCGCCGCCGATCTCGACCGACGAGGCCACGACCACCGGGTGCAGCTCGGCGCGCGCCGCGTAGATGGCGGCGGTCCAGCCGGCGGGGCCGGATCCGATGATGACGATGTCGCGCACGGCAACTCCTCGGGGTCTGTACGAGCGGTGACGGGTGGGGCGGGAGCCGAGCACCCGGAGCCGGTCGCTCGAATCGTTCCGCGGCTCCGTGGGCTACAACACATCCTAGGCGGGCACTATTCCGCGGGCCCGGGAGCGTGGGCAGCGCTACGGTCCGGTCGACTCAGCAGAACCGGAAAGGGCCTTTGACCTGGCTTTTACCGGAGCAGCATCAGCGGCCGAGTCGGCGGATCACCGGAGCGAGGACGGCGCGCAGCTCCGGTACCCGGAGGAACCAGAGGACCGCGAAGTAGACGAGCGCCATCACGGTGCCGATCGCGGCCATCGAGAGCAGCGGCTCCAGGTAGTTCGAGACGGCGAAACCGCCCGCGCGCGTGCCGCCGAGGGCGACCAGGACGCCGTAGCCGGCGGCGGCGGAGGGCACCGCGGCGAGGACGAACTGCGCGAGCCTGACGAGGATCCGCCTGCCTCCGCGGCCGCCGAGCCGGCGGCGCAGGAGGAGGGCCGCCACGAGGGCCTGCACGCAGATGCCGAGCGAGGTCGCAGCGGCGATGCCGACAGCGGTGCGGTCGGCGGGGAGCCGGAGCACGATCAGGTACCCGGCGACCGCCACGACGACCTGCACCAGGGTGAACAGGAACGGCCGCGCTCCGTCGCTCAGGGCGTAGAACGCGCGCTGCATGATGGCGATCGAGGAGAACAGCGGCAGGGCGATCACGTAGGCCATGGCGATCGCTCCGATGGCCTGCGCGTCCGCGAACGAGTCGGTGAAGACGGAGCCGAACGGCACCGCGACCACGACGATCGCGGCGGCGGCGAAGACGAGCATCATCAGCACCAGGCGGAGCGAGGTGGAGACGTCCGAGCGGAACTCCTTCATCTCCCCCCGCGCGGTGTGGCCGCTCATCTTGGTGAAGTACGCCATGGCGATCGAGATCGCGATGACCGAGTGGGGCAGCATGAAGATCAGCCACGCCTTCTGCAGCGCCGCGGCCGAGGGCCCCTCGCCGGACGCGGTGGAGGAGACCTGGCTCTCGACGATGCCGGCGACGATGGTCAGCAGCACCGTGGCGAACGACCACAGCGACATCCGCCCGGCCGTGCCGAGGCCGACGCCCCGGAAGCGGAAGTCGGGGCGGTAGCTGAGGCCGACCCTCCGCCAGAAGAGCATCAGGAACAGCGACTGGACGACGATGCCCAGCGTCGCGCTCCCGCCGAGGAGGGTGACCATCGCCGGGGACCACGAGTCGACCGGACGGTTCCCCTCCGGATCGGCGCCGAACAGCACAATGAAGGCGACGAGCCCGGCGATCACCACGACGTTGTTCAGCACGGGCGCCCAGGTGAAGGGGCCGAACGAGCCGCGGGCGTTGAGCACCTCGCCGAGGATGGTGAAGAGACCGTAGAAGAAGACCTGCGGCAGGCACCAGAACGCGAAGGCGACGGCCAGCTGGTACTGCTCCGGTCCGTAGCCGGGCGCGTAGAGGCGCACGAGCAGGGGAGCGAGGACCGTGGCGGCGATCGTGGTCACCAGGAGCAGGCCGAGCGCCAGGGTCAGCAGGCGGTTGATGTAGCCGCGGCCGCCGTCGGCGTCGAGGCCCGCCCGCACGATCTGCGGGACGAGGACGGCGTTCAGAGCGCCGCCCGCGATGATCGAGTAGATCGTGTTGGGGAGCAGGTTCGCCGTCGTGAAGGCGTCCGCGCCCGGCGCGACCGCGGCTCCGATCGTGTTCGCCATGACGATCGACATGATGAAGCCGAGGATCCGCGAGACCATCGTGCCGGAGGCGAGGACGGCGCTCGCGCGTCCGAGGGAGAAGCTAGCCACGCGGGTCCGATCGCTGGTCGTCGAGATCGGGCTGGACCTCGAGCACGGCGTTCGGGTCCTCCTCGTCCTCAGGGGTGTCGCCTCGACGGCGACGGCGGATGTTGCGGAGGATGCCGGCTCCGAAGACGACGACGAGCGCGATCCCGATGACCAGGGTGCCGACGGTCTCCCAGTCGGCGCGGACGCTGGTCGTCATGCCCGTGGGGGTGCCGATGGGGACGCCCTGCGCCGAGGTCAGCTGCAGGCCGAGGCTCGTCTCGCCGTTGCCGACCCGGGCCTTCACGGGGATGAGGACGCGGCCCTGCGAGCGGGCGTCGATCTCGGTGGTCTCGATCGCCTCCTCGTCGATGTCGAGGACGGCGTTCGAGGTCGAGGCCTGGATGCGGACGGCGATCGGCCAGGGGAGCTCGTTGCGGACGTACACGGGGATGCTCGAGTCGCGGGAGACCTGCAGGATGCTGCCGGTCGCGTCGATCGACACCAGCGAGAGCGTCCGGTCGGCCTCGGTCATGGCCACGCCGACGGCGTCGCCCCAGCCGCTGCCGTCTCCGCGCCAGGTCACCGAGAGCAGCGCCAGCACGTCGTTGCGGCTCTTGCCCGACAGCAGCTCCGGCTCCTGCAGCACGGAGGAGAACGCCTCGACCTCGGAGCCGGCGTCGAGCAGGTCGCGCACCCGGTCGAGCCGCGACTCCGACTCCGGCGAGTCGACGACGCTCGCGCCCTCGGTCGCGGGGACGGCGAGGGCGGTGGAGAGGGCGACTCCGCGGGCCCAGGGCAGCGACTCGATCGCGTCGAGGGTCTCGGAGAGGCGCGCGGCGCCGATCGCCGAGCCGCGGCCGAGGGTGAGCACGACGTCCGGCGCGGTCCCCTCCTCCTGCACCTCGGCGAGATCGGTGGCGATCTCGGACATGCGGGCGCGCCACTCGGTGTCGTCGGTGGCGGTGGCGGCCGCGTCGAACGCCTCGGTGAGGCGCGAGTCGGCCACGACCAGGTCCGAGTCGCCGACGGTGGCGCGCGAGGTGGTGGTCACCTCCTCCGGCAGCAGGAGACCGGAGGAGGGGACGACCGTGCGGTTCACTCCGCTGGCCGCGTAGACGTCGAGGTCCGACCCGCGGAGGGTGCCCTCGTCGGGCCAGGCGACGCTGCCGAGGGAGGTGCTCCAGTCGGAGGCGAGCAGCGACTCGGTGCTCGGACGCGCCGGCAGGTTCTCGGCCGGCTGGTCGGAGTCGACGGCGACCGTGGGCGCCGGGCTGGCGGTGCCGGGGACCGCGGCGAAGCGGGTGTCGTCGATCGCGTACTCGAAGGAGGTGGGAGAGAGGAGGGCGGAGAGCCCGGCCTGCGCCTGGGCCGAGACGTCGGCGTCGGCGTACGGCAGGGCGAAGCGCTCGTTCGGCACGGACTGCAGCCGGTCGAGCCAGTCGAGGGCCGACTCCGGAGCGGCGCTGCCGAGGATCCGGATCGAAGCGAGGATGCGCGGGTCGACCCCGATCGTGACGCCCTTCCCCGCGACCGCGTCGAGCTGCCGGGTGAGGGTCCCCGTGCCGTCGGTGTAGTCGGCGAGGGCCTCGGCCGAGAGCAGGCCGTCGGCCGTGTCCGGGACGGTGAGCGGGACGAGGACGCTGACGCCGGTCTCGCGCTCCGGGGCCACCGCGTCGTCGGTCAGCTCGACGGCGGTGCGAGCGGTCGAGACGACACCACCCGGACCGGTGACCGTGACGAGGACGGCGTGGGTGCCGAGCGCGGTCCGGTCGTTGGAGAAGGGGATCTGGTCGACCGGCACGGTGAGGCCGGCCTCGGCGGTGCTGGAGGGCAGCAGGCGCAGCTGGGCGGTCGCACGGACCGGGTCGGTGTCGTTGTCGGCCTCGGCGTCGAGCCAGTCGTGCAGCTCCGCGCGGGTGTCGAGGGTGGCGTAGGAGAGGGCGACCGTCACGTCGGCGCTGTCGATCGCCTCGGTGGTGCCGTTGCGCACGGCGATCGAGAGCTCGAGGTCCTGGCCGGGCCGCAGGACGCCGTCACTGCCGGCCCCGGCGGTCGTGGTGACGGTGCCGGGAGCGGGCGTCGAGGTCGCCGTCGCGGCGGCGACCGGGGCCGCGAGGGCGGGGGAGGCCACGCCGGTCAGGCCGAGCGCGAGAGCGGCGGCACCTGCCGAGCGGAGCAGGAGGAGGGCCGCCCGCGAGCGGCGGGAGCGGAGGGAGGGGTCGCGCCGATGCATCGGACTCACTCGGCCTCCATGCGGGTGATTCTACGGGCAGCCCTCCTCGGGGCAGGCGGTGCGTCCGCTGTGCAGGCGGTTCCCCCCCGTAACCCCCTGGCACGGTCACCCGCTGCCGGGACACCCCCCGCCACTAGGATCGTGCGAATGCACAGCGTCCAGACCGCTCTCGAGACCCTCCGCGCGCTCGCGGGGACGCCCACGGTGACGCGGCTGGCGGAGGCGTTCGCAGCCCAGGGCCACGAGCTCGCGCTGGTCGGCGGCCCGGTCCGCGACGCCTTCCTCGGCCACGGCGTGCACGACCTCGACTTCACCACCTCCGCACGCCCCGACGACATCGTGCGGATCGTCGCTCCGATCGCCGAGGCGCACTGGGACATCGGCCGGGCCTTCGGCACGATCGGCGCTCGCGTGGCCGGCGAGACGGTCGAGATCACGACCTACCGCAGCGACAGCTACGACGGGGTGAGCCGCAAGCCCGAGGTCGAGTTCGGCGACTCGCTCGAGGGCGACCTGGTGCGGCGCGACTTCACGGTCAACGCGATGGCGCTGCGGCTCCCGGAGGTCGTCCTCGTCGATCCCTCGGGAGGAGTGGAGGACCTGCTCGCCGGCCGGCTGCGCACCCCCTCCCCCGCCGACCTCTCCTTCGGCGACGATCCGCTCCGGATGCTCCGCGGCGCGCGCTTCACCTCGCAGCTCGGATTCCGCACCACCGACGAGGTCGAGTGGGCGATGGCCGAGCTCGCCGGCCGGATCGACGACGTCTCGGCGGAGCGCGTGCAGGAGGAGCTGCGGAAGCTCCTCGCGACCGCCTCGCCCCGTGCCGGCCTGGAGCTGCTCGTCGACACCGGTCTGGCCGGTCGCTTCCTCCCGGAGCTGCCCGCGCTGCGCCTGGAGCAGGACGAGCACCACCACCACAAGGACGTCTACACCCACAGCCTCACCGTGCTGGAGCAGGCGATCGCGCTGGAGGAGTCGCGGCACCCCGGAGCCGCGCCCGACGTCGTGCTGCGGCTCGCCGCCCTCCTGCACGACATCGGGAAGCCGGCCACGCGGCGGCTCGAGCCGGGCGGAGCGGTGAGCTTCCACCACCACGACCTGGTCGGCTCCAAGCTCGCGATCAAGCGGATGCGCGCACTGAAGTTCGACAACCAGACGATGAAGGACGTGGCCCGCCTCATCGAGCTGCACCTGCGCTTCTTCGGGTACACGGACGGCGCGTGGACCGACTCCGCGGTGCGCCGCTACGTGACCGACGCCGGGCCCCTGCTCGAGCGGCTGCACATCCTCACCCGCGCCGACGTGACCACGCGCAACCGCCGCAAGGCCGACCGGCTCGCGCACGCCTACGACGACCTCGAGGCGCGCATCGCGGAGCTCGCCGAGAAGGAGGAGCTCGCCTCCAAGCGCCCCGACCTCGACGGCACGCGGATCATGGAGATCCTCGGCCTCGCCCCGGGCCCCGAGGTCGGGCAGGCGTACCGGTTCCTGCTGGAGCTGCGGCTCGAGGAGGGTCCGCTCGGCGAGGAGGTCGCGACGCAGCGGCTCCGCGAGTGGTGGGCGTCGCGCTGAGGCGCTGAGCCCGGCCCCGTGCCCGCCTCGCCCTGCACCCGGGGTGGTGCGCCTCGAACGGATCCGTCCGGCGCGTCGCGGCGCTCCTGTTGTAGTCTGTACAGGTTGTCCACGACCAGACGCACTCGCGTCCGCGGGAGTGGGCAGATGCTACATACCCTCCTGTCACGGAAATACCGTGGCCGTTCAGTCCGAAGGAGGTGGGTTAGTGACGCATCAGTACGAGATCATGGTCATCCTGGACCCCGAGATCGATGAGCGCACCGTCGCTCCGAGTCTCGACAAGTTCCTCAACGTCATCCGCACCGATGGTGGATCCATCGACAAGGTCGACGTCTGGGGCCGCCGTCGTCTGGCGTACGAGATCAACAAGAAGTCCGAGGGCATCTACGCCGTCGTCGACTTCACGTCGACCTCCGCCGCAGCGAACGAGCTCGACCGTCAGCTGAAGCTGTCCGAGGCCGTCATGCGCACCAAGGTGCTGCGGGCCGAAGAGGGCATCGCCCAGGTCGCGGCCGCCGCGAAGCTCGCCGACGAGAAGGCCGCCCGCAAGGCTGCCAAGGCCTCGGCCGCTCCCAAGGCGTAGCGCTCATGGCCGGCGAGACGATCATCACCGTGGTGGGGAACCTCACCGCCGACCCCGAGCTGCGCTACACGCAGGGCGGGCTCGCGGTCGCGAACTTCACCATCGCCTCCACGCCGCGCACCTTCGACCGTCAGGCGAACGACTGGAAGGACGGCGAAGCGCTGTTCCTCCGCGCCTCCGTCTGGCGCGAGTTCGCCGAGAACGTCGCAGGAACGCTGACCAAGGGCAGCCGCGTCATCGCGACCGGCCGCCTGAAGCAGCGCTCCTACGAGACGAAGGAAGGCGAGAAGCGCACCAGCATCGAGCTCGAGATCGACGAGATCGGGCCCTCGCTGCGCTACGCGACCGCGCAGGTCACGCGCGCCTCCGGTGGAGGCGGACGAGGCCAGGCCGGTGGCGGCCAGGGCAACGGCGGTCAGATCGGCGGCGGCCAGGGCGGCTTCGGCGGCGGCAGTCAGGGGGGCTCCGGCAACGCCGGCGGCAACCGTGGCGGTCAGGCCGAGGAGCCGTGGGCGCCGAGCGCTCCCGCCGGTGGCGACGTGTGGAGCACGCCGGGCAGCTACAACGACGAGACGCCGTTCTGAGCCTCGGCTCGGACGCTCTCCTCACCTGAATCACGCCTCCCCCGCACCGCGATCGCTCGCGGCGGGGCAGGGGCGAACCAGAATCTAAGGAAACCACTATGGCTGGAAAGAGCAGCGGCGACCGCCGCAAGCCGATCCGCGGCAAGGGCGCGAAGAACGCGGCCCCCGCGAAGTCGGTCCGCGTGGGTGTCATCGACTACAAGGACGTCGCGACCCTCCGCAAGTTCATCTCGGAGCGCGGGAAGATCCGCGCCCGTCGTATCACCGGCGTCTCCGTTCAGGAGCAGCGCCTCATCGCCCGTGCCGTCAAGAACGCCCGCGAGATGGCGCTCCTGCCCTACGCCGGCAGCGGAAGGTAGGTAACGGTATGTCCAAGGTCATCCTGACCCACGAGGTCGACGGACTCGGCTCGGCCGGCGACGTCGTCGACGTGAAGAACGGGTTCGCCCGCAACTACCTCATCCCGCAGGGCTTCGGCGTCGCGTGGACCCGCGGTGGCGAGAAGCAGGTCGAGCAGATCAAGTCGGCGCGAGCCGCTCGTGAGCACAAGACCATCGAAGAGGCCCAGCACACCAAGCAGGTCCTCGAGGCCAACCGCGTGAAGCTGACGGTCAAGGCCGGCAAGGACGGCCGCCTGTTCGGCTCGGTGAAGACCTCCGACATCGCGAACGCGGTGGCGGCGGCCGGGTTCGGCGAGCTCGACAAGCGCAAGATCGTCATCTCGAACGCGATCAAGCACGTCGGCGAGCACGAGGCCGTGGTGCGTCTGCGCGACGACATCCAGGCCACTGTGAAGCTGCAGGTGGTCGCGGCCAAGTAAGGCCGCGAGAACGCCGCGGAGGGCGGTGCGACGGGACTTCCGAGTCCCCTCGCACCGCCCTTCGTCGTTCCCGTTCTCCACAGCTCCATCCACATACACCCTTCAGCGGGACCAACCTTCACTGTGGTCTTGAGACTCTTTTCCCCACACACCTGTGGAAAGCAGTGAATGCCTGGTCAGAGGTCGGAAAAAACTTGCTGAGGGCCGCTGATCCCACAGGGTTGTCCACATGTTGCCCACAGTGGGCCCGGCGTTTCCCCTCGGTTCTGCACAGCTCTCTCCACAGGGCGGTTTGCGTGCCGCGGGCGGCGGTCCGTAGGGTGGCGCAGCGCCCCGCGAGGGGTGCGGGCAGGCGCCCGTGCGCCGCTGTCGGAGGTCGCTGGTAGACCGGATCCCGGCACCGCGCGACCGGACGCGCAACACCCGACAGGAGGAGGCGAAGGCATGACGATCGCGCACCTGGCGGTACCCGGCTCGGACGGACGGGACGGTCGCGGTGACCGCGGCGAGTCGCGCGGGAACGAGCGGACCCCTCCGCACGACCTCCTCGCCGAGCAGTCGGCGCTGGGCGGCATGCTGCTCTCGAAGGACGCGGTCGCCGATGTCGTCGAGAGCGTCAAGGGCACCGACTTCTACATCCCCAAGCACGAGATCGTCTTCGACGCGATCCTCGCCCTCTACTCGCACGGCGAGCCGACCGACGTCATCGCGGTCACCGACGAGCTCACGAAGCAGGGCGAGCTGCAGCGGGCCGGCGGCGCCGACTACCTGCACACGCTCACCTCGATGGTCCCCACCGCGGCCAACGCCGGGTACTACGCCTCCATCGTCGCCGAGCGCGCTCTGCTGCGCCGCCTCGTCGAGGCGGGCACCCGCATCGCGCAGATGGGCTACCAGGGCGAGGGCGAGGTGCTCGACCTGGTCAACACGGCGCAGGCCGAGATCTACAACGTCACCGGCTCCGAGACGGCGGAGGACTACGTCCCGCTGACCGACGCGGTGACCGTCGCGATCGACGAGATCGAGGCGGCCGCTCACAAGGACGGCAGCTTCACCGGCGTCCCCACCGGCTTCGCCGACCTCGACGACCTGACCAACGGCTTCCACGCCGGGCAGATGATCATCGTCGCCGCGCGCCCCGCGCTCGGAAAGTCGACGCTGGCGCTCGACTTCGCCCGCGCCGCCGCGATCAAGCACAACATGGCCACGATCTTTTTCTCCCTCGAGATGGGGCGCAGCGAGATCGCGATGCGCCTCCTCTCGGCCGAGGCGTCCGTGCCGCTGCAGCACATGCGGAAGGGCACGGTCGACCAGCGCGACTGGACGACCATTGCCTCCACCCGCGGCCGGATCAACGACGCGCCGCTCTACATCGACGACTCGCCCAACATGACCCTCGTCGAGATCCGGGCGAAGTGCCGCCGGCTCAAGCAGCGGGTCGGGCTCAAGATGGTCGTCATCGACTACCTGCAGCTGATGACCTCCGGGAAGAAGGTCGAGAGCCGCCAGCAGGAGGTCTCGGAGTTCTCCCGTGCCCTCAAGCTCCTCGCGAAGGAGCTGCAGGTGCCGGTCATCGCGCTCTCGCAGCTGAACCGAGGCCCCGAGCAGCGCGCCGACAAGCTCCCCGCCATCTCGGACCTCCGCGAGTCCGGCTCGATCGAGCAGGACGCCGACATGGTGATCCTCCTGCACCGCGAGAGCGCCTACGAGAAGGACAACCCGCGCGCGGGCGAGGCCGACCTCATCGTCGCCAAGCACCGCAACGGCCCGACCCGCACGGTGACCGTGGGCTTCCACGGCCACTTCTCGCGCTTCGCCGACATCCCGGCGGTCTGACGTGACAGGTGCCGCTGCCGTCCCCGAGCCCGTCGACGTCCCGCTGGGCGGCGGGTCGATCCGCCTGGGCCAGTTCCTCAAGTTCGCGGGGATCCTCTCGGGCGGCGAGGCCAAGGAGGCGGTCGCCGAGGGGATGGTGACCGTCAACGGCGAAGTCGATCTGCGCCGCGGGCGCCAGCTCGCCGTCGGCGACGTCGTCGGGTTCGACCGGAACCGCTTCCGCGTCTGCGAGTGAGCGCAGCCGCGCCTCGACGGGTGCGATCGGCCGAGACGCCGCGGAACGGATGAGACGCCGCTCAGAGGCGGCCGCGTCGGCGTGTTGAGCGGTGGCTCGGCGCACACTGGCTCCTGGACATCCCGGGACGACAGGAGACGCGCGTGCAGCTCGGCATTCACTTCATGGACTTCACCCTTCCGGGCGGAAGCGCGGGGATCGCGCCGATCCTCGGAGCGACCGCGCGGACGGCCGAGGACGTCGGCTGCGCCTGGTTCACGCTGATGGACCACTACTTCCAGATGGAGCACTTCGCGACGAGCGAGGATCCGATGCTCGAGGGCTACACCTCGCTCGGCTTCGTCGCCGGCCGGACGGAGCGGATGCGGCTGGGGCTCCTCGTCACCGGCGTGACGTACCGCCATCCGGGACTGCTCGCGAAGATCGTCACCACCCTCGACGTGCTCTCCGGCGGGCGCGCGATGCTCGGCATCGGCGCCGCCTGGTACGAGCGCGAGCACCTCGGGCTAGGCGTGCCGTACCCGCCGCTGAAGGAGCGGTTCGAGCGGCTGGAGGAGACGCTGCGGATCTGCCGTCAGATGTGGAGCGACGACGACGGGCCGTTCGAGGGGACGCACTACCGGCTGGCCGAGACGCTGAACCACCCGGCGCCGATCCAGCAGCCCGGCCCGCCCATCCTCATCGGCGGCGGAGGCGAGAGGAAGACGCTGCGGCTGGTCGCTCAGTACGGCGACGCCTGCAACCTGTTCGGCACCGGCGCGGACGACGTGGCGCACAAGCTCGATGTGCTGAAGCGGCACTGCGACGACCTCGGGCGCGACTACGCGACGATCACGAAGACCATCACCGGGGGCGGCGATCCGATCGGCGACCCCGACGGCTTCGTCCGCGCGATGGAGGAGTACGCGGCGCTGGGGATCGACCACGTGCAGCTGGCCCCGGCCGGGCCGGATCCGGAGGGGTACGTCGCCCGGCTGGGCGAGGGCGTGATCGAGCGGGTGGCGGCTCTCGGCTGAGGGCTCCCGGGCAGCCGCGCGGCACTCCGACCGGTTCGGGTGCCGCGGGCGTCACCGCTGATCCGCTCCGCCGGCCGGTTCCGCCGTCACCGGCGCGAGGACTCCGGTGGCGAGGATGTCCCGGGTCGGGGGACGTCGTCGGCGGATCCTGCCCCCGTCAGGGTCGCGGCGTAGAGACGGGCGAGGAGCGCGACCTACGGTTCGAGCCTCCCACCTCGGGTTATTGAGCACACGCTGACGTGGGCAGATCGCTGGCCTCATGCCGCACGTGTCCTCTCGCACCTCGCTCCGCCGTCATCGGCAGAACCGCAGAAGAGGGGCGATCGGGACGGGTGTCGTCCTCGCCGTCGTCGGCGCCGCGCTCTTCGCCGGCGTCTCGGCGCAGGCGGCCACGGCTCCGGACCTCGGCACGGCGGAGGACTACTCGGTCCTGGCCGCGTCGACCGTGACGAACACGGGGTCGAGCGTCCTGGACCAGAGCGTCGGGGTCAGCCCGCTGACCGCCGTCACCGGGTTCCCGCCCGGACGGACGGACGGAGTGATCCACCGCGGAGACGCGGAGGCGGCTCAGGCCCAGGCCGACGTGGGCACCGCCTACGGACAGCTCGCCTCGCAGGCGACGACCGCGCAGATCGGCGCCGAGATCGGCGGCCGGACGCTGAAACCCGGGGTCTACACCGCGGCCGGACCGGTCGGAGTGACAGGGACGCTCACGCTCGACACCGAGGGCGTCAACGAGGCGGTCTTCGTGATCCGCGCCGCGTCGACGCTGACGACGGCCTCGTCGAGCACGGTGGCCCTGATCAACGGAGCGCAGGCCTGCAACGTCTACTGGCAGATCGGCAGCTCCGCGACGCTCGGCACCGACTCGGACTTCGTGGGCTCCGTGCTCGCCTCGGCCTCGATCACGGTGACGACGGGCGTCTCCGTCGAGGGCCGCGCACTGGCCCGCACGGGAGCGGTCACGCTCGATTCCAACGACTTCACCGAGCCGGGCTGCGAGCCCTCCGACGGCGGACCGTCGCCGACGGCTACGCCGACCGTGACGCCGACGGTCACGCCGACCGTGACGCCGACCGTGACCCCGACGGTCACGCCCACCGTGACGCCGACGGTCACGCCCACCGTGACGCCGACGGTCACGCCGACAGTCACACCGACCGTGACGCCCACGGTCACGCCGACGGTGACCCCGACCATCACGCCGACCGTGACCCCGACGGTGACCCCCACCGTCACGCCGACCGTGACGCCGACGGTCACACCCACTGTCACGCCGACCGTGACTCCCACCGTCACCCCGACGGTGACTCCCACCGTCGTGCCGACGGTGACTCCGACGGTGACTCCCACCGTCGTGCCGACGGTGACTCCGACGGTGACTCCGACGATCGCGCCCACCGTCACTCCGACGGTGACTCCGACGATCGCGCCCACCGTGGCTCCGACGGTCACGCCGACGACCACGCCGACGGCGACCCCGACCGTGGCTCCGACGGCGACCCCCACCCCCACGCCGACCGCGACGCCCACGGCCTCGCCCACTCCGACCGCGACCACAGCGCCGCGACCGGCGCCCTCCCACGCCGCGGTCGTTCCCGTGTCCGGGTCGAACGGTCCCCGCGGTCCGGCTCTCGCCTCGACCGGAGTGGACGCCGCAGCGACGGCGACCGCCGGAGTGCTGGGCCTGCTCGCCCTGCTCGGCGGCGGTCTGATGCTCCTCACCCTCCGACGCCGCGGTGAGCGCACCGGCAGCTGATCCCGGCTGATCACCGGCAGCTGATCACCGCCAGGCCGTGCGCCGGACTCCCGAGGGGTCCGGCGCACGTCTGCGCCCTCGATCGCGCTCCGCCCGTCCCTCCGGTGTCCTCGCCGATGCGCGCTGGCCCGCTCGTGCGTCGAGACGCCGCTCCGAGCGTCGGGACACCGCTGAGCAGGCAGTGTCCTCCGCGTTCTCGCGGAGGGCGGCGGCGTCAGCCGGAGGACTCCCGCGGCACGAGGCGGACGGGCATGGCCTGCACGCCCGCGGTCGGACGTCCGTGGATCGCGTTCGAGAGCTCCTCCGCGGCGGCGCGGCCGAGCGTGTCGAGCATCATGTCGATGCTCGAGAGCGGCGGGCGGGCGGCCTCGACGAGGAGGTCCCAGTTGTCGAAGCCGACGACGGCCACGTCCTGCGGCACCCGCCGGCCGGTCTCGCGCAGGTGGTCGAGGGTGCCGCGGGCGATCTGGTCGCTCGCGCAGATGATCGCGTCGAGGTCCGGATGCGCGCGCAGCAGCGTCTCTGCGCACTGGCGGCCCCAGCTCTCGGACCACTGCCCGAAGAGGACGCCGCTGCCGACCAGCGGGAGCCCCGCCTCCGTCAGCGCCTGCTCGACGCCCCGGGCGCGGTCGTGCGCGGCGGTGTAGCTCGGCTCGCCGTTGACGAGGGCGATCCTGGTCCGTCCGCGCTCGATCAGGTGGCGGGCGGCGAGGACGCCGGCCTGCACGTTGTCGGGCGTGAAGGAGGAGTCGCGCGGATCCTCCGAGGGCGCGTAGGCGTAGACGACCGGCACCGGGATGGTGCGGGTGATCGAGGGGCGCGGGTTCGTCGTCCGACCGAGCACCACGATCCCGTCGACGCGCTTGGCGAGCAGGTTCTTGATGTGGTGCTGCTCGCGGATCGAGTCGCCGCGGGCGTCGCAGAGGAGCACCGACGTCGATCCGGCGCCGAACGCGTCCTCGGCGCCGAGCAGCACGGGGAGCACGAAGCGGTTGTCGAGATCGTTGGTGAGCATCCCGATGGTGCCCGTGCGCCGGGAGTTGAGGGCCTGCGCGAACGGGTTCGGGGTGAAGGAGAGGGCCTCGGCGGCGTCCAGCACGCGCTGGCGGGTCTCGGCGCGCACCTGGTCGCGGCCGTTGAGCGCCTTGGAGGCGGTGGCGATCGAGACGCCGGCGGCGGCCGCCACGTCGGTGAGCGTGATGGTGCCGGTGGGCTTGCGTGGTGGCACCGCGCCTCCGTTCCGGGCCCGGCGGGCCGCCGCGTCGATCCTCGCACGACTCCGGCGAAAAACCGAAAAGACCGAAAAGGTCGCATCTCTTGACGCGCTGACCGCCCCTGCCTAGGTTTACCCGACAGAAAGTAGTTTCGGCCCGGCGCAGACGATCGGGACGACTGCCGAGGAATCCATCAACGACGAAGGGATCATCCGTGAAGACGAGGAAGCACGCTCGGGGCCTCGCCGCCGCCGTCCTGCTGGGGACGGCCGCCGCCGCACTGACCGGCTGCGCGAGCGGCTCCGGGGGAGACTCCGGCTCCGCCGCGGGAGGCAGCTACACGTTCTGGGACCCGTACCCCCAGTTCGACGAGTCGTCCGACTGGGCGAAGCTCATCGACTCCTGCGGGACCGAGGCCGGCGTCACCGTCGAGCGCACCGGCTACGACACCACCGACCTGACCAACAAGGCGCTGCTCGCCGGGCAGCAGGGCAACTCGCCCGACCTCCTGCTCGTCGACAACCCCGTGGTCTCGACGCTCGCGGAGTCGGGCATCCTGACCACGACCGCCGAGTCCGGGCTCTCCACCGAGGGTATCGACGCGAACATCCTCGCGGCCGGCCAGACCGGCAGCGACACCTTCGGCGTGCCGATCGGTGCCAACACGCTCGCGCTGTACTACAACAAGGCCGTGCTCGAGAAGGCCGGCGTGGACGCCGCCTCCATCACCGACTGGGCCGGGCTGACCGACGCGCTCGAGAAGGTCACCGCCTCCGGCGGCAAGGGCATCACGTTCTCCGGCATCGGCACGGAGGAGGGGACCTTCCAGTTCCTGCCGTGGTTCTGGGGCTCCGGCGCCGAGCTGACCGACCTCGACTCGCCCGCCGCGGTCGACGCCGTCTCGCTCTGGAGCGACTGGCTCGAGAAGGGCTACGCGCCCAACTCTGTGATCGGCAACACGCAGACCACGAGCTGGCAGGAGTTCGAGACCGGCGAGTACGCGTTCGGCGAGAACGGCACCTGGCAGCTGGCCAACGCGAAGGCCTCGGGCATCGACTACGGCGTCCTGACCATCCCGTCGAAGGACGGCGGAGCGGCCCCCGCACCGACCGGAGGCGAGTTCCTCACCCTCCCGGTGCAGTCGGACACGGCGCGCTACGAGACCTCGAAGAAGATCGCCGAGTGCCTGACCTCGACGGAGAGCCTGGTCACGACCGACAACACGCTCTCGTACATCGCGCCGACGGCCGAGGCGCAGCAGGAGCAGGTCGCCGGCAACGCCGACCTCGAGCCGTGGGTCACCGCCGTGCAGGCCGCGAAGGGCCGCACCTCGGACGACCTCGGCACGAAGTACCCGAAGATCTCGGAGCAGCTGTGGGGCGCGGTGCAGACCGTGCTCAGCGGCTCGCAGTCTCCCGAGGACGCCCTGAAGGCCGCCCAGTCGGCCGCCGAATCCGCAACGAAGTAGGACGACCGGGGGCTCCCGCTCCCCGAACGAGGTCCCTCCGGCCGGTGCTCCGCGCACCGGCCGGAGGGACGGGAGAGACCATGACCACTGCCACCGAGACCGCCCGCCTCCTGCGGCGCGGCACCGAGCCGCCGGCCCCGCCCGCCCCGGCCGCCGAGAGCCGTCGGCGCCGCTGGCGCCCCGAGGGCGGCCGCCTGGTCGCGTGGGCGTTCCTCGCCCCGCTCGTCGCCTACCTGCTCGTCTTCTACGCGTTCCCGCTCTACCGCAACCTCGAGCTGAGCCTGAAGGACTACACGGTCCGCTCGTTCGTGCAGGGGAACGCGCCCTTCGTCTGGTTCGACAACTACGTCCAGGTGTTCCAGGACGCGACCTTCGGCCCGGCGCTGCTGCACACGGCGGTCTTCACCGGCGTCTCGCTCCTCTTCCAGTTCACGCTGGGGCTGGCGCTCGCCGTGTTCTTCTACCGCCGCTTCCCGCTCGCGAGCACGCTCCGGGCGCTGTTCCTGGTGCCGTGGCTCCTGCCGCTGATCGTCTCGGCCTCGACCTGGTCGTGGATGCTCAACAGCGACTCCGGCATCGTGAACGCGTTCCTGGAGTCGTTCGGGATCGGCCAGATCAACTGGCTCACCTCGCCGACCACCTCGCTGATCGCGGTCCTGATCGCGAACATCTGGATCGGCATCCCGTTCAACCTGGTGATCCTCTACTCCGGCCTGCAGAACATCTCGCAGGACCTCTACGAGGCGGCCTCGCTCGACGGCGCGACCGGCGCTCAGCAGTTCTGGCGGATCACGCTGCCGCTGCTGCGGCCGGTGTCGGCGATCACGATCCTGCTCGGCCTCGTCTACACGCTGAAGGTGTTCGACATCATCTGGATCATGACGAAGGGCGGCCCCGCCGACTCCTCGACCACGCTCGCCACCTGGACCTACCAGCTCGGCTTCGGCTCGATGCTGCCCGACTTCGGACCGGCCGCGGCCGTCGGCAACCTGCTGATCATCCTGGCCCTCGTCTTCGGTCTCGTGTACATCCGGGTCCAGCGGAAGCAGGCCGACTCGTGACCGCCCGACGCCCCTGGTACCTGACGGTGGTCGGGATCGCCCTCACGGCGGTCATGCTGTTCCCCGTCTACTGGATGATCAACGTCTCCCTCACTCCGACCGGCTCGATGCGGAAGGATCCGCCGGACTGGTTCCCGTTCTCGCCCACGTTCACCGGCTACCAGGCGGTGCTGAGCGAGCAGCTGCCCTACCTGGGCACGAGCCTCGTCGTCGGCCTCGGCACGGTGCTGCTGACCGTGGCGATCGCCGCTCCCGCCGCCTACTCGCTGGCGAAGCTGCGGCCCCGCGGCGGGCAGGCGCTCTCGTTCGTGCTGCTGATCGCGCAGATGATCCCGGCGATCATCATGGCGATGGGCTTCTACGCCATCTACCTCAACCTGGGGCTGCTCAACTCGATCCCGGGCCTGATCGTGGCCGACTCCACCATCGCGGTGCCGTTCGGCGTGCTGATCTTCACGGCCTTCATGTCGGGGATCCCCGACGAGCTCACCCAGGCGGCGCGGATGGACGGAGCGAGCGCCTGGCGCACCTTCACCTCGGTGATCATGCCGATCAGCCGCAACTCCGTCGTCACCGTCTCGCTGTTCGCGTTCCTCTGGGCCTGGTCGGACTTCATCTTCGCCTCGACGCTCGACAGCGGCGGGAAGCTCCAGCCGATCACCCTCGGCATCTACAAGTACATCGG
Source organism: Rathayibacter sp. AY1D9 (assembly GCF_002932395.1). Classification (NCBI taxonomy): domain Bacteria; kingdom Bacillati; phylum Actinomycetota; class Actinomycetes; order Micrococcales; family Microbacteriaceae; genus Rathayibacter; species Rathayibacter sp. AY1D9. Next base: position 18,848 of record NZ_PSVQ01000027.1, on the reverse strand, counting down.
CAACAACAACCAGGAGTGGAACTCGATCATGGCGACCGCCGTGGTCGCCTCGCTCCCGGCCGCCGTCCTCCTCGTCGTCGCCCAGCGGTACGTCTCGGCGGGAGTCACCGCCGGCGCCGTCAAGGACTGACCCGTCCCTCCAAGGAGACACCGTGACCCTCACCGCCCCCACCGCCACCGCCCTCGGCGGCCCGGTCGCCCCCTCGCGGAGCGTGCTCCGGCCGCTGCGCCAGGACGAGATCCTCCTCACCGGCGGCTTCTGGAAGCACTACCAGGACCTCAACTCCTCCGCCGTCATCGAGCACTGCCGCTCGTGGATCGAGCGCGTCGGCTGGGCCGGCAACTTCGACCGCGCGGCCGACGGCTCGATCTCGTCCGCCGAGGGCGGCGACGCGCACGCGGGCATCGAGTTCGTGGACTCCGAGGTCTACAAGCTCCTCGAGGCCATGGCCTGGGAGCTCGGCCGGAGCGACGACGCCGGGCTGCAGGAGCGGTACGACGACCTCGTCGCGCGGGTCGCCTCCGCCCAGGACCCGGACGGGTACCTGCACACGAGCTTCGGCCGGCCCGGCCAGCGTGCGCGCTACTCCGACCTGGAGTGGGGCCACGAGCTGTACAGCTTCGGGCACCTGATCCAGGCCGCCGTGGCGCGGCTCCGCACCGGGCACGACGACCTCCTGCCGCAGGTCGCCCGGCGCCTCGCCGACCACGTGCACCGCGAGTTCGGGCCCGAGGGGAGGGTCGCTGTGTGCGGCCACCCCGAGATCGAGCCGGCGCTCGCCGAGCTGGCGCGGGCGACGGGGGAGGAGCGCTACCTCGAGCTGGCCCGCCTCTTCGTGGAGCGGCGCGGGACGGGGACGCTGAAGCCGATCGCGTTCGGCGCCGAGTACTTCCAGGACGACGTGCCCGTGCGCGACGCGGAGGTGCTGCGCGGCCACGCGGTGCGGGCCCTCTACCTCGCCTCCGGGGCTCTCGATGTCGCGGTCGAGACCGGCGACGCCGAGCTGGAGGAGGCGGTCCGCCGCCAGTGGGAGGCGACCGTCGAGCGGCGCACCTACGTCACGGGCGGGATGGGCTCGCACCACCAGGACGAGGCGTTCGGCGCCGACTACGAGCTGCCGCCGGATCGCGCCTACGCCGAGACCTGCGCGGCGATCGGCTCCACGATGCTCAGCTGGCGGCTCCTGCTCGGCTCGAACGAGCACCGCTACGCGGACCTGATGGAGCGGACGCTGCTGAACGCGGTGCTCCCCGCCACCCGCGAGGACGGCCGCGCCTTCTTCTACACGAACACGCTGCAGCAGCGCGTCGACGGAGTGGCTCCGGACGAGTCGCGCGAGACCGACCGCGCGCAGTCCAGCCTCCGCGCGCCCTGGTTCTGGGTCTCGTGCTGCCCGACCAACACCGCCCGCACCCTCGCGAGCGTCGAGCTCGGCTTCGCCACCGCCACCGACGAGGGCGTGCAGCTGCACCAGTACGGCGCGTACGAGGTGCGCACCGGAGGCGTCGCGCTGCGCGTCGAGACGGAGTACCCGGCCGACGGCGAGATCGTCGTGCGGATCCTCGAGGACGCGGAGTTCGCGTTGACGCTGCGGGTGCCGCCGTTCGCGCGGGGCTCGGCGCTGCTCGACGGCGAGCCGGTCTCGACGCCGACCGTCACCGTCCGCCGGGCGTTCTCCGCCGGCGACACCGTGCGGCTCTCGCTGCCGATGTCGGCCCGCTTCGTCGCCCCGCACCCCCGGATCGACGCGGTGCGCGGCCAGGTCGCCCTCGAGTGCGGGCCGTTCGTGCTGGCGATCGAGTCGCTCGACCTGCCCGAGGGCCTGGACACCGAGCACATCGCGGTCGACGCCTCGGTGCCGCCCGTCGTGACGGCGGAGGGAGCGCGCGTGTCCCTCGTGGCGCGCGAGGCGGCTCCCGGTTGGCCCTACGGCTCCGTACCTGTGGAGGAGGGGCGGCGCTTCGAGGCGGAGTTCCGGCCGTACCACCGCTGGGCGAACCGCGGGCCGTCGACGATGCGGATCTGGACGCCGACGGCCTGACGGGCACCGCTCGCGAGAACGCAGAAGTCGTCGCACTCGAGTGCGAGTGCGACGACTCCTGCGTAGTGGCTGCCGTCGCGGCGCCTCGCTCAGATCCAGCCGCGCTCGCGGGCCTCGATGACCGCGCGCTGGCGGGTGTCGACGTCGAGCTTGCGCAGGATCGACGAGACGTGGTTGCGGACGGTGCCCGAGGAGAGGTGCAGCGCCGCGCCGATCTCGCCGATCGTCTCGCCGCGGGAGCCGGCGCTGAGCACGTCGAGCTCGCGGTCGGTCAGCGGGCTGCGCGTGCTCGCCAGGGCGTCGGCGGCGATCTCCGGATCGACGTAGCGGCGTCCGCTCGCGACCTGGCGGATCACCTCGGCGACGTCCTCGACCCGGCGCGACTTCGGCAGGAAGCCGCTGACGCCCGCTCCGAGCGCTCGCCGCAGGACCCCCGGCCGCGCATGGCGGGTGACGACCACGACCCGCGTCGCCGAGACCCGGCGCAGCCGCTCCGCCGCCTCGATCCCGTCGAGCCCGGGCATCTCGACGTCGAAGAGGCACACGTCGGGCTGCAGGCGCAGCGCCTCCGCGACCGCCTGCTCGCCGTCGCGGCACTCGCCCACGATCTCGAGGTCCTCCTCGAGGCGGAGGAGCGCGGCCAGCGCCGTGCGGATCATGTCCTCGTCGTCGGCGATCAGCACCCGGATCACGAGTCGCTCCCCACCGGCAGGCGCGCGTCCAGCTCGAAGGAGCGGCGGACCGCCCCGGCGCGCAGCGTCCCGCCCGCCCGCTCGACCCGCTCCGCCATGCCGAGGACGCCCGAGCCGGTCCCGTCCGCCTCCTCCGCGTCCGGTGCCAGGTCGTTCACCGCCTCGAACCGCCACTCGTCCCGCTCCCGCGCGAGCCGCAGCCGCGCGCTGGAGCCGCCGCCGTGCTTGAGGATGTTCGTCGTCGTCTCGCGGACCACCGGCCCGAGCGTCTCGGCCGGCGCGTGAGCCGCCGCCGGGTCGACCTCGAGCTCGACGCGGAGCCCGGCCGAGCGGAGCAGGTCGGCGGCGTTGGCCAGCTCGTCGGCGAGCGGGACGCTGCGGAAGCGCGTCGCCAGCTCGCGGGTGCCGGTGCGGGCGCCGTCGACCGAGCGCTGGGCGGCGCGCAGCTGCTCGAGAGCGGCCTCGGGGTCGCTGCCGAGGAGGCGCTCGGCGAGCTCGAGCTGCAGCGCGATGACCTGGAGGTGGTGGCCCTGGAGGTCGTGCACGTCGCCGGCGAGCAGCAGGCGCTCCTGCGCGGCGGCGAGCCGGCCCTCGGCGGCGCGCGCCCGGTCGAGCTCGCGGACGATGTCCCACCACCACAGCGCGCTGACGACCGTCAGGGGCAGCAGTGTCGCGAACAGCAGGAGGGTCGAGAGCGCGGCCGACGCGTCCGGCGCCGCGCGCGTCTGCTCGAGCACCGCCGCGACCGCGAGGACGATCGTGCAGAGCACCATCACCCGGAGCCGCACGCCGCTCTGCCAGGGCAGCACGGCGACCAGGGTCGCGGCGAGCGAGAGCCCGAGCGCGAGGCTCCCGGCGGCCGTGCCGGTGAGCGCGGCGGCCGCCACTCCGAGGCAGAAGACCAGGGTCGGCGCGGCCCGGAGGCGCACCGGGCCCTCGCGGTCGGCGCGCCGGTACGCGAGCGCGGTCGGCGAGAACACCGCGACCCAGGCGGCCGCGCCCAGGAAGTAGGCGGCCTTCCGCCACTCCTCGGCCTCGGCGCTCAGCACCGCCACGGACCAGACGGCCAGGACGACCACCACGAAGGAGGCGGCCGACGCGAGGGTGTACCACCAGGTCACGGCGACGCCGCGGCCCGCGCGCACGGGCGGATCCGCCTCGGTCGTGTTCACCATGCGGCCCAGGCTACGACCATGACACTTGTCACCCCTCGGGCCGTCGATCCTCCCGGGACGCGGTGACCCGGCGGCACTGCCGCAGCGGGCGCGGACACGGTCGGATGGAGGAGTCCCGAGAGCCGGGGCCACGTACCGGAAGGCACGACCATGACGATCATCAGCGACGCGATCCTCGGATTCCAGGACCTGATCGGCCGCGTTCCCGAGCTCGTGCAGCCCCTCGTCGTCGCCGCGGCCGGGGCCGTCCCCTTCATCGAGGGCGAGGGAGCGGCGAGCATCGGGATCATCGGCGGCATCCACCCGGTCGTCGCCGGGCTTGCGGGGGCGATCGGCAACTTCGTCTGCGTGGCGCTGCTCGTGCTGCTGGGCACCGGCGTCCGCTCGGCGATCACGGGCCGCTCGGAGGCGAAGCGGACGACTCCGCGGCGCGAGAAGTTCCAGCGGGCCTTCACCCGCTACGGCGTCCCGGGCGTGAGCCTGCTGGGGCCGCTGCTGCTCCCGACGCACTTCACCGCGGTGATGCTGGCGGGCGCCGGAGTCGGCCGAGGGCGGATCCTGCTCTGGCAGGGCGTCGCGATCGCGCTGTGGACGACGGTGCTGACGGTGATCGTCGGGCTCGCGGTCTCGGGCGCGACGCAGGCGGGCTGAGCGGGCCGGACACGGTCCTGAAGCGTGCGACCCCGGTGGCGCAGAGGCGTCCGCGCCATCGGTCAGCGCCGGATGCGCCGTCCCGGTCCGCCGTCCGGGTCCGCCGGGCCGGCGGACTGCAGGTGGGTGTGCAGGCGGATGAGGGTGTCGCGCAGCCGGGTCTTGACGGTGCCGAGCGGGATCGACAGCTCCTCCGCGATCTCGGAGTGGCTGTACCCGCGGACGTAGGCGAGGTAGAGGACGTCGTGGTGGATGGCGGCGAGCTGCCGGATCGCGCCGGCCGCGGGCGCCAGGGCCAGCCGGACGTCCGAGCGCTCCCACTCGTGATCGCGCGGCCGGTCGAGGACCGTGTACTGCAGCTCCCGGCGCCGCGCCGACCGGTCCGCCCGGGCGCGGTCCACGGCACGGCGGTGCGCGACCTGGGCCAGGAAGGCGAGCACGGGACGGCCCGGGTCGAGCGAGCGCGCGGTGCGCCAGAGCTCGAGGTAGACCTCCTGCGCGACCTCCTCGGCGGCGGCGCGGTCGTCGAGCACGGCGTCCGCGACGGAGACGACCCGGCCCGCGGTGAGCGAGTAGAGCTGCCGGAAGGCGGTCCGGTCGCCCGCGCAGACCCGCAGCAGCAGGGCCGCTGACCGCGCAGGGCTGTCCCCGGGCTCACGCCGCTTGCCCGTCATCGTCGACACAGGGCTCAGCCTGGCACCGCGGACGCGCTCCTCCCGGGGTCGTGCCCCGAGAGGTGGCCCCCATTAGAGGCTCACTTCTGCTCGCGTCCGCTGATGTGCGCCGCCCGACCCCCACTCTGCCCAGGGCCGGCCGTTCGCAACCGAGGCCCGGAGCGTCCGACAGTGGCCATCAGGCCGGTGCCGGGCCGCTCGACCTCGGTTGCGGACGGGCTCAGACGGCGACGCGCGCGTTCGACTGCGCGAGGAGAGCGACCGAGCGCAGGCGCGCCTCCGTCTGCAGCGACGCGTGGGCGACGATGACCTCGTCGGCGTCGGCGGAGCGGGCGAAGTCGGCGGCGTAGTCGGCCACCTGGTCGCCGGTGCCGACACCGGTGTAGGTGGTCATGCTCGCGACGTGGGCGCCGATCGGGGTGCTGAGCAGGGCGTCGAGCTCCTCGTCGTCGAAGGTCTGGCCGACGGGGATCTGCCCGCTCTGGCGCAGCAGCATCATCAGGCGGGCGCGCTTCATCTGCGCGAACTGCTCCTGCGCGTCCTCCTCGGTGTCGGCGGCGATGGCGTTCATCCCGGCGATCACGTAGGGGGCGTCGAGCTGCTCGGAGGGGCGGAAGCCGCGGCGGTACTCCGCGACGGCCTGGTGCAGCGCGTCCGGAGCGAAGTGCGAGGCGAACGCGTACGGCAGGCCCAGCGCGGCGGCGAGCTGCGCGCCGAAGAGCGAGGAGCCGAGGATGTAGAGGGGGACGCGGGTGCCGGCACCGGGCGTCGCGCTCACTCCGGGGATGCGGGACTCGCCGGCGAGGAAGGCCTGCAGCTCCAGCACGTCCTGCGGGAAGCGCTCGGAGGAGTCGGGGTCGCGGCGGAGCGCGCGGAAGGTCGCCTGGTCGCTGCCGGGGGCGCGGCCGAGTCCGAGGTCGATCCGGCCCGGGTGCAGCGTCTCGAGGGTGCCGAACTGCTCGGCGATGGTGAGCGGGGAGTGGTTCGGCAGCATGACGCCGCCGGAGCCGAGGCGGATCGTGGAGGTCTGCGAGGCGACGTGCGCGATGAGCACCGAGGTCGCGCTGGAGGCGATGCTCGCCATGTTGTGGTGCTCGGCGTACCAGACGCGGCGGTAGCCGTTCCGCTCGGCCTCCTGGGCCAGGGCGACGGAGGCGGCGAAGCTGTCGCGAGCGGTCTCACCGGGGGCGATGGGGGCGAGGTCGAGGATGGAGAGGGGAACGCTCATGGTGAGGGCAACGCCCGCGACGGCTCCGGTGTTCCCGTCGCGGGCGCCGTCCTCACGCCTCGGGGATGTCGCGGCCGTACGCCTCCAGCGTCACGGCCTCGGGCTCCGGTCCGCCGCGCACGCCGGCCTCGAGGGCGTCGATCCGGGCGAGCTCCGAGCCGGAGAGCGCGAAGTCGAACACGTCGATGTTCTCGGCGATGCGCTCGGGGCGGGTCGACTTCGGGATGACCTGGCGGCCCTCCTGCAGGTGCCAGCGGAGCATCACCTGCGCGGCCGTCTTCCCGTACTTGGCGCCGAGCTCGAGGAGCACCGGGTCGTCGAAGCTGCGGCGCGGGGAGTCGCGGTAGGCGGTGATGCCGCCGATCGGCGACCAGGCCTGGGTGAGGATGTCGTTCTCGCAGCCGAAGCGCTCGACCCGCCGCTGCTGGAAGTACGGGTGCACCTCGAGCTGGTTCACCGCGGGGACGACGTCGGTCTCGGCGAGCAGGCGGGTGAGGTGCTCGACCATGAAGTTGCTCACGCCGATCGCCCGCACCCTCCCGTCGGCGAGCAGCCGCTCGAGCGCCCGGTAGGCGTCGAGGGTGCGGTCGAAGGCCTCGGGCAGGGCCTGGTGCAGGATCAGCAGGTCGATCCGCTCGACGCCGAGCTTGCCCGCGCTCTTGTCGAAGGCGTGCAGCGTCTCGTCGTAGCCGTAGTCGCTGATCCACACCTTCGTCTCGAGGAAGACGTCGTCGCGGCCGGCGATCGCCTCGCCCACCTCGCGCTCGTTGCCGTAGGCCGCCGCCGTGTCGATGTGCCGGTACCCCGCGTCGAGCGCGGCGGCGACGGCGGCGCGGGTCTCGTCGGGCGGAGTCTGGAAGACGCCGAGTCCGAGGGCGGGGATCTCGACACCGTTGTGGAGAGTGAACGTGTTCATGAGCCCACGCTACGTCCGCAGACGCCGAGTCGCCCGGGAAGCCGCGCGCGACTCCTCAGGCGACCCCGTCGCTCCGGCCCTGCTCAGCCGTCGATCGGCAGCAGGATCCCCTTCACCGTCTCGTCCGTGGCGAGGAACTCCTGCACGGCCGGGTCCTGGAAGGCCTGGACGAGCTTCCTCACGTTCTCGGTGTCGCGGTACTTCGAGCCGATGGTGAGCTGCCCGGCGAAGTCGTCGGGGGCCTGCGGGGCGAAGATCTGCTGCTCGATCGGGATGCCGGCGGCGAGGTAGTACTCGGTGTACCCGACGGCCGCGTCGAGGTCCGGCAGGGCGCGCGACTGGGCGGCGAAGTCGAGCAGCGTGAACTGCAGGTTCTTCGGGTTCTCGGCGATGTCGTCCTGGGTCGCGGTGCCCGGCTCCGTGCCCGGCTTCAGCGTGATCAGGCCGGCGTTCTGCAGCAGCCAGAGGCCCTGCGCCTCGTTGGCGGGGTCGGAGTAGAGCGAGACCGTGCCGCCGTCGGGGATCTGGGAGACGTCGGAGTACTTGTCGCTCCAGAGCCCGAAGCCCCAGCGGAAGACGGGGGTGGCCGCCTCCTCCTCGAAGTCGGGGTTGGCCTCGAGCACCTGTCCCAGCCAGAGCTTGTGCTGGTAGACCGTGGCCGCGACCTCGCCCTCGCTCACCGCGCGGTTGATGGTGTTGCTGTCCGAGAGCCCCTTGAAGGCGACGGTGATGCCGTAGCGCGGCGCCACCTCCTTCGCGACGAAGTCGACCAGGGCCTGCTCGGAGGCATTGCCCTCGGCGGTCGCGACGTAGAGCGTCGCTCCCTCCTGCTCGTTGGCCGAGACGGCAGGGGAGAGGAGCGGGACGGCGATCGCGGAGGCGACGCCGACCACGACGACGGCCGCTCCGGCGATCCAGGGCCAGCGGCGCTTCTTCTTGAGATCGAATCCGAGGTCGTCGGGAGTGGACATGGCGGTGCCTTTCGAAGAGGGGGTGCGCGGGCGCGCGGGAGGGGCGCCCGAGGGCGCAGGAGGAGGAGTGGTGGTTCTAGACGGCGGCCGCGACCCGCGGCGCTCGCCGCGAGCGGGAGGCGCCGGGCGTGGTCGCGCGGACGAGGGCGTCGCCGGTGAGCTGCACGGTCGCGACGGTGGCGACCAGGATCACGATGGTGGCGAGCATGACGGTGGTGTCGAAGCGCTGGTAGCCGTAAGTCACCGCGACGTAGCCGATGCCCCCGGCGCCGATCGTGCCGGCGATCGCCGAGTACTCGATCATCGCGATGGTGTTGATCGTCAGGCCGCCGATGATCTGCGGCACCGCCTCGCTCAGCTGGGCGGTCCGCACCACCTGCAGCCGCGACGCTCCGGAGGCGCGGGCGACGCGGGTGAGCGAGAGCGGCACGCTGCGCAGCGCGTTCTCGACGATGCGGGTGAAGAAGGCGATCCCCGCGATCGACATCGGCACGACGGCGGCCGCGATCCCGATGTTGGTGCCGGTGATCAGGCGCGTGAACGGCATGATCGACGCCATCAGGATGAGGAACGGCAGCGAGCGGCCGACGCTGATGACGGCGCTGAGCACCTGGTGGGCGGCCCGGTTCTCAGCCAGGCCGCCCGGAGCGAGGTTGTGCACGAGAGCGCCCAGCGGCACGCCGACCAGCACCACGATCGCCATGACGATGCCGACCATGATCAGCGTCTCGCCGAGCGCCGGCAGCACCAGCGCGGGGATCTGCTCGAGCGGGACCTTGTTGTCGAGGTGGAGGATCATGCCGCCACCTCCTCGGCGAGGACGCGCACGCCGGCGGGCCGGACCGACAGGCCGAGCTCGGCCGCCGCACGGGTGAGCCGCGCCTCGTCGACCGGGCCGAGCCCGATCGTCGCGTGGCCGACCGCCTGCCCGTCCACCGTCTCGATCGCCGCGCCGAGCAGCGAGACGGGGCCGACCGCCTCCGCGAGCCGGGTGACCCAGTCGGTCGGCACTCCGGAGCGGGAGTAGCCCACCACCCATTCGCCCAGACCCGGGCCGGGCGCGACGGAGGGGCGCACCGGGTTGAGGGCGAGGCCGAGCGGGGACGCGGGGTCGCGCAGCAGGTCGACGAGGCGCCCCGACTCCACGATGCGGCCGTGGTCGAGGCGGGCGACGGAGTCGGCCACCTGGCGCACCGTCTCCATCTCGTGGGTGATGAAGAGGATCGAGAGGCCCAGGTCGTCGCGCAGCTCCTTCAGGAGCGTGGTGATCGCGGTGGTCGAGGCGGGGTCGAGGCCCGAGGTGGCCTCGTCCGAGAGCAGCACCGAGGGGCGGAGGGCGAGAGCGCGGGCGATGCCGACGCGCTGGCGCTGACCGCCGGAGAGCTGGTGCGGGTAGTAGCGCGCGCGGTCCGAGAGGCCGACGCGCTCGAGCAGCTCCGCGACGCGCCGCTTCGTCTCGGCGGCGGTGACGCCGAGGTACTCCAGCGGCAGGGCCACGTTCTGCTCGGCCGTGCGGCGGCTGAAGAGTCCGTCGGACTGGAAGACGGTGCCGATGCGGCGGCGGGCGACGCGCAGCCGCTCCTCCGAGAGCTGCGAGAGCGCCTCCCCGTTGACGACGACCGTGCCCGAGGTGGGCCGCTCGAGGAGGTTCACGCAGGCGGCGAGCGTGCTCTTGCCCGCACCGCTCGGGCCGACGACGGCGAAGATCTCGCCGGTCGCAACCGAGAAGTCGAGGCGGTCGAGCACGGTCGCCGGACCGTACGACTTGCTGAGCTGCTCGAGCCGGATCATCGCGTTCCTTCGGACGGGTCGGGCGGCCGCGGCCTCTCCGCGTCGTCCCGGACACGATGATGGAGCACCGCGGGCCCGCCCGTCCCGGCCCGCGTCGCCCGGCGTAACCCTTCGTCGCCGGGCGTAACAGTGCGCGGGGCGGAGGGGGTCGCGGCCGCGAGACGCGACAGGACCGCCGCGGCCGGCAGCACGCGGGCTACCGTGACCGGATGCAGCCGAAGTGGGAGTCGACGACCATCGAGCGCGCCTTCGACGAGGGGTGGTCGGACGAGCCGATGGGGACGAAGGAGAAGTTCTGGCTCGTCGCCGACGGCGATCTGTGGCTCTTCAAGTTCGCCCGCCAGCGAGGAGACGAGACCCGCGGTGAGGACTGGGCGGAGTGGGTGTCGTTCCATCTCGCGCGGATGCTCGACGTCCCGTGCGCGGAGATCCGACCTGCGACGGTGGGCGGTCGGCGCGGAATCATGTCGAGGAACGTCATCGAGCGCGAGCAGATCCAGAGCCTCGAGATCGGGAACAGCCTGCTGCGCCACTCCGATCGCCACTACGACCACGCTCGGAGGCGGCCCGACGACCGCTACACCGTCGATGCGGTGAGACGTGCTCTCGACGGCGTCGACGCTCCCGCAGGCTTCGACGCCGTCTCCGGACTGAGCGGTTTCGACGTGTGGGCGGGCTACCTGTTGTTCGATGCCTGGGTAGCTGGACGGGATCGACACGACGAGAACTGGGCGGTCATCACCGGACGCGGTCATCGGACCCTCTCGCCCTCGTTCGATCACGGCAACGCCCTCGGGTTCCAGGAGACCGAGGAGAAGCGCGCCGCCTGCCTCGCCGATGAGGCTCTCTTCGACCGGTGGGTGCGGAGAGGAAGGAGTCACCATTTCGCCGGGAGACCGCTGCTGGTCGACCTCGCAGCGGAGGCCCTCGCGGCGGCCTCTCCGGAGGCGCAGGCGTTCTGGCCTGCTCGCCTCCGAGCGGTCGATCCCTCTGCGGTCCGCGAGGTCCTCGCGGCGGTGCCTCCGACCCTGATGTCGGAGACGTGCGCTAGTTTCACGGAAGGACTGCTGGCAGCGACACGGAGGAGGATCCTCGATGACTCTCCTCGTTGATCGACCGGCGCCGCGTCCGACCCCTGGTGTCCGCGAGCTGCTGCTCGTCTGGCAGAACCCTCGTACTCGCCGGTTCCTCCGCGCGGCGGTGCTGTCCGTCGGGGTCGACGGCTTCCTCTTCCGGTACGAGCCGGCGGCTGTCGCCGACGAGGACTTCTTCCCGCTCGCGGAGTTCCCCCGTGTGGACGCGGAGTACCGGAGCTCGTCCCTTCCGCCGTTCTTCGCCAACAGGGTGATGTCGTCCGAGCGCGGCTCGTACGAGGAGTACCTGGGGTGGCTCGGTCTCGAGGCGGCGTCCCCCGACCTGCCCGTCGAGATCATGGTCCGGACCGGCGCGGCGCGAGCGACCGACACCTTCCATGTCGTGGAGAAGCCTCTCCGCACCGCGCAGACCCTCATCAGTCGTTTCTTCGTGTCGGGAGTCCGCCATCGGGCCGAGCTCCCGCTTCCGGTGCTGCCTCTCGAGCAGGGCGACGGGCTGGTCCTCGTGCCCGACGCCTCGAACCTCCGCAACCCGGAGGCCTACGAGGTGGCCTCGGTGTCCGGCGAGCGGATCGGATGGGTGCCGGACTGGCTGTGCGGTGAGGTCGCCGCGCTCATGGCGTCCGGATGGGAGGTCGAGGCGGTCGCCGAGAAGGTGAACCCCGAGGCCCCGTCCCACGTCCAGGTGCTCTGCCGGATCACCGCGACCCTGCGTCACTGAACCCGCTCCCGCTCAGCTCGCGGCGGCCGCCGCGCGGGGGCTCTCGGCGCTCGCCTCGCGGTCAAAGCGCTCGCGGCTGAAGACCTGGTCGGCGGTCGTCAGGGCGAGGCCGATCACGCCGGCCAGCTCGCCCAGGTCCGATGTGTGGATGGTCAGGTGCCGCGTGGCGAGCGGGTGGGTGCGCAGGTAGACGCGCTCGCGCAGGCCCGACATCAGCACCTCGCCGCAGTCGCCGAGCTGGCCCGAGATCACGATGGTCCGCGGGTTGAGGATGTTGACGAGGTCGGCGACCGCCTCGCCGAGGACGCGGCCGGCCTGGCGCACCGCCTGGGTGGCGCGCATGTCGCCGCGGAGCACGCGGGCCGTGACGTCGGCGACGTGCTTGATCGAGGGGTCGTCGGCCGAGAGGTCGCGGACGAGGGCCCAGCCGCTCGCATACGCCTCCACGCAGCCGGCGTTGCCGCAGCGGCAGGGCAGCGGATCCGCGTCGACCGTGCCCGTGACCGCGCGGGTGTGGCCGATGTCGCCGGCCGCGCCGACGGCTCCGCGGATCGTCGCTCCGTTGAAGACGAGGCCCGAGCCGATGCCGGTGCCGAGCTTCAGGCTGATCAGGTTGTCGGAGCCGTGGTGGCGCGACTCGGCGAGGGCGCGGGCGTTCGCGTCGTTCTCGATGACGACCTGCACGCCCTCGTACGGCTCGGCGAAGTAGCCGGCGATGTCGAAGTCGTCCCAGCCGGTCATGATCGGCGGGTTGCGCACGCGCCCGGCGGCGAACTCGACCGGCCCCGGGACTCCGACGCCGATGCCGGCGACCGCGTCGCCCTGCTGCAGCCGCTCGAACGCGGCGATCACCAGCGAGAGCACGGCGTCCGGTCCCTCCCAGACGTCGACGACGCCGCTCTCGTGCCGGAGGGGGGTGCCGCGCAGGTCGCAGGCGGCGGCGACGAATCCGCTCGCCCCGATGTCGGCGGTGAGGAACACGGTGCCGACCAGGTTCATCGCGAACATGCTCGAGGGGCGCCCGCCGGTCGACTCGCCGCCGGTGGTGGGGGCGATCAGGCCGAGCTCCACGAGGGTCGCGAGGCGCTGGTTGACGGTGGAGCGGGAGAGCCCCGTCTGCTCCATCACCGCGTTGCGCGAGATCTCGCCCTGCTCGCGGAACAGCGCGAGGACGTCGGCCACGTGCGAACCGGCCTCGCCGGTGGAGTACCCCGTCATCGCTCCCCCTCTTGTCACGGTCAGCGTACATGCCTGCCGACGGGAAACCTGAAGTTCCCCGACTTTCGTATTGCGGTAACGCGAAAGCCCCGGTAGTTTTCACACACCGGCACGCAGTGGTGCCACTGATCCTCAAGGATGACGATGAACCGCACAGCACGCCGCCTCCTCCCGGTTCTCGCACCGGTCGGCGCCCTCGCACTCCTCCTCACCGGCTGCGCCTCGGGTGGCGACACGGCCGCCGGCGGCTCCGGATCGACCAAGGTCGCCGCGGTCATCAAGGGCCTCGACAACCCCTTCTTCCAGGCGATGGAGAACGGCATCGAGGACACCGCGAAGGACGACTCCGTGGACGTCTCGGTGCAGGCCGCCGCCGACATCGGCGACACCACCGGCCAGGCCGACAAGCTCACCACCGTCGCCGGCCAGGACTTCGGCTGCCTCATCGTCAACCCGATCAGCGGCACGAACCTGGTGCAGGCCCTCGCCTCCGCCACCGGCAAGACGATCGTCAACATCGACAGCCCGCTCGACCCCGACGCGGTCGAGGCCGCGAACCTCGACGTCACCACCTACATCGGCACCGACAACGAGGCCGCGGGCGGCAAGGCCGGCGACTTCCTCCTGCAGCAGCTGCCCGCCGGCTCCGAGGTCGCCGTCATCGGCGGAGTCTCGGGAGACGTCACCAGCGCCGCCCGCGTCGACGGCTTCACCGCCGCGATCGGCTCCGACCTCACCGTCGTCCAGGAGGCCGCGGCCGACTGGAAGCGCGAGGTCGCGCTGACCAAGGCGACCGACATCCTCGCCGCGAACCCCGACGTGAAGGCGTTCTTCGCCGCGAACGACGACATGGGCCTCGGCATCGTCAAGGCCGTCGAGAACGCGGGCCTCACCGGCTCCGTCCAGGTGGTCAGCGTCGACGGCAACGAGGACGCGCTGCAGTCGGTGAAGGACGGCGGGCTCACCGCCACCGTCGCCCAGTACCCCTACGCGATCGGCCAGCTCGGCGTGCAGGCGTGCGAGGCCGTCGGCGCCGGCGAGGAGATCCCCGCCGAGATCGAGTCGCCCACCGCGCTCGTGACCTCCGAGACCGCGGAGCAGGCCCTCGGCGCCTTCCCCCAGCCGTTCGAGGAGTTCGACAACCCGCTCGCCGCGCTCGTCCCCAGCAAGTAGGACCTCCCGCCCATGGCAACCCAGGAAGCGACCATGACCTCAGTCACCGCCCGACCCCCGGCCAGCGCCTCCCCGCTGCTGGCGAACCTGCGTCAGCTCAGCTTCTGGGCCGAGAACGCCGCACCGATCGGGCTCGTCGCCCTGGTGATCGTGTTCTCGATCGCGACGCCGACGTTCCTCAGCCTCGGCAACATCAAGGCGATGCTCGTCGCCGCCGCGATCCTGGTCATCCTCTCGATCGGCCAGTCCTTCGTCATCACCACCGGCGGCATCGACCTCTCGATCTCGGCGACGATGACCGTCGGAGCGGTCGGCTTCGGCATCGGCTGGAGCGCCGGCTGGGGCTTCTGGCTCTCGGCGCTCGCGGCCCTGCTCTTCGCGGGGCTGATCGGAGTGATCAACGGCTTCCTGATCGCGAAGGGCAAGGTCACCGACTTCATCGCGACACTGGGCACGCTCTCGGTGGCGACCGGTCTCGCGCTGATCGTCTCCGACGGCAAGCCGATCACGGTCGGCAGCCCCGAGCTGCTCCGCCTCACCACCGGCTCGATCGGGATCATCGGCTACCCGATCATCCTGGCCGCGGTCATCGGAGTCGTCGCCTGGGTCGTCATGTTCCGAACCCGCTTCGGCCTGCACGTGCAGGCGGTCGGCGGCAACGAGGAGAGCGCGGTCGCCAACGGCATCAAGGCCGGACGCGTGCGCATCGCGGTGTACATCATCGCCGCCGTCCTCGCCGGAGTCGGCTCGCTCCTCCTCGTCGCCCGCGTCGGCGCCGCGGAGCCGGCCATCAACACGCAGTACCTGCTCAACTCCATCGCGGCCGTCGTGCTCGGCGGAGTGAGCCTCACCGGCGGCAAGGCCAAGATCGTCGGCCCGATCATCGGAGCGTTCCTCCTGACCGCGCTGACCAACGGCCTGACCCTGCTCGGCGTCTCGCAGTTCTACCAGCCCCTCGCCGTCGGCCTGGTGGTCGTGCTCGCCGCCCTCATCACCCGCTACCAGAAGAAGTGAGCCCAGCCATGACCAGCGACATCCTGCTCGAAGCGCGGGACATCAAGAAGTCCTTCGGCGGCGTCCACGCTCTCAAGGGAGCGTCGATGTCGATGCGCCGCGGCGAGATCACCGCCCTGATCGGCGACAACGGCGCGGGCAAGTCCACCCTCGTCCGCTGCCTCTCCGGGGTGCACCCCGCCGACTCCGGCACCATCACCCTCGACGGCGACGTGGTGCACTTCACCACTCCGCTCGGCGCGCGGGACGGCGGCATCGAGACGGTGCACCAGACCCTCGCCCTGGTCGAGGACCTGACCGTGTGGCAGAACTTCTTCCTCGGCCGGGAGCTCACCAAGGGCGTGCCCGGGGTGCGGTTCCTCGACCGGACGCAGATGAAGAAGACGGCCCAGGAGCTTCTCGGCGACCTCGCCGTGAACGTCCCGCCGGTCACCAGCAAGGTCCGCCGCCTCTCGGGCGGCCAGCGCCAGGCGGTCGCGATCGCCCGGGCCGCGGGCTGGGGCAGCAAGATCGTGATCATGGACGAGCCGACCGCGGCGCTCGGCGTCCAGGAGACGGCGCGCGTCGAGAAGATCATCCTCAAGCTGCGCGACGCCGGAGTGGCCGTGCTGCTGATCAGCCACAACTTCGACCAGGTGATGCGCCTGAGCGACCAGGTGTGGGTGATGCGCGCGGGCCTCGCCGTCGCCGGCCGCCGCACCGCCGAGACCAGCGGCGACGAGCTCGTCTCGCTGATCACGGGCGCGAAGGCCGCCTGATGCACCCCGAGTTCCTGCACCGCGGGAGCACGGAGCGCTCGTCGCCGATCGGGGTCCACGCGGGCCTGCTCGTCGGCGACTGGACGCCGGAGTCGGGGCGCCGCGCGATCGGCACCGCCGCCTCGATCGGCTTCGACCTGATCGAGATCCCGGCTCCCGACGACCCCGACGCCTCCGCGTGGACCGCCGACCTGCTCGACGAGCACGGGATCGACGCGGTCGTCTCGCTCGCGCTGGACGCCGACTCCGACATCACCGACCAGGCCACGGCCGGCCGCGGCGAGGAGCGGCTCCTGGCGGCCGTGCGGTTCGCCGAGGCGATCGGCGCGCGGTACGTCGGCGGAGTCACCTACTCGGCCATGCGCAAGTACGAGCGCGCGGCCGACGCGGCTGCCCGCTCGCGCTCGCTCGACGTGCTGCGGAGGGTCGCCGCGGCCGCCGCTCCCGCCGGCGTCGTCGTCGGAGCGGAGTACGTGAACCGCTACGAGAGCAACCTGCTGAACACGGCCGCCCAGACCGCCGCGTTCCTCCGCGAGCTCGACGCGCCGAACGTGCTCCTGCACCTCGACACGTTCCACGCCCACCTCGAGGAGGTCGACCTCGCGAGCGCCGTCCGCGACGCCGGCGACCTGCTCGGCTACCTCCACGCCTCCGAGAACCACCGCGGAGAGCTGGGCACCGGGAGCACCGACTGGACCGGGCTCGCGGCGGCGCTCGCCGACTCCGGCTACCGCGGTCCGCTCACCCTCGAGAGCTTCTCGCCCGCCGTCCAGCCCCCGGCCTCGGCCGAGGGCATGGGTCTCTGGCGCGAGCTCTGGCACGACCCCGTCGCCCTCGCGACCTCCGGCCACGCATTCCTCGCGGACCTGCTCGACACCGACCCCGCGGCCCGACGCCGCCCCTGAACCTCTCGAACCAAGGAGCACCACCATGACCACGAACCCTCTCGGAGTGCACGCCCTCGTCTTCGCCGGCGGCACCACCCCCGACGAAGTGACCGCGACGATCGAGCAGACCAAGGCGGCCGGATTCGACCTGCTGGAGCTCTCGCTGCACGACGTGCAGAACCTCGACACCGCCTCCGCCCGCGCCGCCCTCGAGGCGAACGACCTCGGCATCGTCTGCTCGCGCGGCCTCGCCTTCTCGGCCGACGTCTCCAGCGACGACCCGGAGGTGGTGGCCCGCGGCGCGAAGCTGCTCGCCGACTCCCTCGAGACCACCCACGCGCTCGGCGGCACCCACTTCACCGGCGCCCTCTACAGCGCGCTCGGCAAGTACAGCGCGCCCCTCTCGGCCGCGGGCCGCGCGAACGTCGTCTCGGTGCTGACCGACCTCGCCGCCGAGGCCTCGACGAAGGGCATGACCCTCGGCCTCGAGATCTGCAACCGCTACGAGACCAACGTCATCAACACCGCCGCGGACGCCCTGCGCCTCGCCGACGACATCGGCGCCGACAACGTCCTGATCCACCTGGACACGTACCACATGAACATCGAGGAGGACGACTTCTTCCGCCCGGTGCTGCTAGTCGGGGATCGTCTCGGGTATGTCCACATCGGCGAGAACCACCGCGGCTACCTCGGCAGCGGCCACCTCGACTTCACGACGTTCTTCCACGCCCTCGCCGCGATCGACTACCGCGGACCCATCACCTTCGAGTCGTTCTCGTCGGCCGTCGTCTCGCCGACCCTCTCGAACGACCTCGCCGTGTGGCGGAACCTCTGGAACGACGGCCCCGCGCTCGCCCGCCACGCCCACGGCTTCCTGATGAACGCGCTGGAGAGCAGCCGTGGCGAGGCCTGAGACCGAGGTCGCGCCCGACGCGGTGCGGCCCGGCCTCGACGAGCTGGCCGGGCGCGCGCTCGCGCTGACCTCGCCGGGCTGCCGCGCGATCGTCGCGATCGCCGGCAGCCCCGGGGCCGGCAAGACCACGCTCGCCCGGGCGGTGGTCGCCCGCGCGAACGAGCTCGCGGGGGAGGGGACCGCCGCCTTCGTGCCGATGGACGGCTTCCACCTCGCCAACGCCACGCTCGACGAGCTCGGCCGCCACGACCGCAAGGGCGCCCTCGACACGTTCGACGGCTGGGGCTTCCTCGCCCTGGTGCGGAGGCTGCGCGCCGAGACCGACCACGTCGTCTACGCGCCCACCTTCGAGCGCACCGTCGACGAGGGAGTGGCCGGCGCGCTGGCCGTGCACCCCTCCGCGTCGCTCGTCGTGCTGGAGGGCAACTACCTCCTCGTCGACGAGGGCCCGTGGGCGCTGCTGCGCGCCGAGTTCGACGAGGCCTGGTTCTGCGCGACTCCCGAGACCGAGCGCTTCGAGCGCCTGGTCGACCGCCACGTCTCCTTCGGCCGCGCCCCCGAGGCGGCCTCCGCCTGGGCCTCCGAGGTCGACGGGCGGAACGCGCTGCTGATCGAGGCCACTCGCGACCGCGCCGACCTGATCGTGTCGGGGACGGCGGCGGGGGTGGTCTGACGCCCGATGTGGCGGAGGAGCGGTCCGCTTCGGGGCGCGACCTCGGCTCTCGGGCGGGTCCGGCCGGTCGATCGGTCGGACGACGGAGGACCCGTCGCCCGGCGGATGCGGTCTCGACGGGTCGGGTGCCAGGCTCGAGGGATGGACGACTCGACACGGAACTCCACGGAACAGCCCTCTCCCACCACCCCGCCGCCGTCCCCGACACGATCAGGTCGGCGCGGTCGCGAGTGGCCTCGATCAGCAGCGCGTTC